>CAYJFF010000005.1:0-679 GCA_964369345.1 uncultured Oscillospiraceae bacterium | reverse complement strand
TCATACGGTGGCTATAATGACAGTGCATGGCAAAACATAACCATCCCCCACGACTGGGCAGTAGAGCACCCTTTCAACGAAAATAACTCTAGCGGAACTGGCTATGTGGTCGGTGGTACTGGTTGGTATCGACTATACTTTAATGTTAGTGAGGACATGATAGGACGCAGAGTTCTTGTAAACTTTGGCGGAGTGTACAACAATAGTCAGGTGTGGTGCAACAGCAACAATCTAGGTAAGCGTCCCAACGGTTACACAAGTTTTGGCTATGATATTAGCGAATATATAAAGGCGGGTGAAAATGTAATAGCTGTAGCTGTGCGCCACGAACAAACATCAGATTCCCGCTGGTATACGGGCTCTGGCATCTACCGCGATGTGACTATCGAAGTTATGAACCCTACCTCGTTTGACCGACACGGAGTGTTTGCCTACACCAATAGTTCCAACGAACAATCTGCTAAAATATGCGTAGAGTGGCAGGCATCTAATGCTAGCGATTGCAAAGTTTGCCTACAGCTAAAAGACAGCGAAGATAATGTTGTTGCAGTATGCGAAAGCAGTAGTAGCCTGGGCAAAGCAAGCCTTGATGTAGCTTCGCCTAATCTATGGTCGCCAGATACACCCCACCTGTATAATTTATCGGCACAGATAATACGTGACGCTATAATATTAGATG
>CAYJFF010000004.1:20334-56731 GCA_964369345.1 uncultured Oscillospiraceae bacterium | reverse complement strand
GCATCATAAGACCCGACAGTGCCTGTGCCTTAAAAGCACTTGTTTTTAGCTCTTTGTTAACTGAATCAAAAATCTCTATAGCCTTTTCTTCTCCGTTATAAGCCTTTACGACTGTGTGTCCTGCGTACATCTCCTCAATATGTCCATTAATTTGGCCTAAATGTTTTTGTTGGCCTTTGAAATATTTTTGAGAAGATTTCATAACAATCATCATAAAAACAAAACCAACAGCAACAGATAAAATAGCTGTGATAGTCAATGTGATATTTGTTAGAAACATCATAATAACCGAGCCTAATAACAAGGTAACAGCCGAGATAAATGTACCCATAGACTGGGAAAGAGTTTGTCCTACGGTGTCTACGTCGTTTGTTACTCTTGATAAAACATCGCCTTTAGAGTTTTTCGAGAAGTATCCCATAGGTAAACGATTTATTTTACTAGCGATATCGCTACGCAAATTTTTTGCAGTTTTTTGCATAACAGTTGCAATCATTAGCCCCTGTGTTACAGATAAAACGTAGCTAAATGCATATACAATACCTAAAAATAAACCTATGCCAAACACAGCACTCATATCTATTCCGCCACCGGACATACTAGCGCTTATACCATCGGTGATGGCGTTTGTCAAGTTGGTAAGTTGGCTAGGACCTATTAGGGTTAATATAGAGCCAAGCATTGCAAAAACTATTGCCAAAACCATAAGACCTCTGCGTTTTTTTATGTATGCAACAAGTTTTTTTACAGTCAGCTTCATGTCTTTTGCTTTTTCGCCACCACCTTGCATTCCTGGTCCTCTTTGTGGTCTCTCTTTATTTTTGTTTGAGCCTATTTCATAATTATCTTTAGCCATTTTTTAACTCCTCCTCTGAAAGCTGTGATAGAGCAATTTGCTTATACACATCGCAGTTTTCAAGCAAATCTCTGTGCTTGCCCATTCCTGCTATCTCGCCGTCTTCAAGCACTATTATTTTATCAGCATCTTTTATAGTTCCTATTCTTTGCCCCACTATAAGCATGGTTGCGTCGCCACATTCTTCTTTTAGCGTTTCGCGAAGTTTACGGTCAGTTTTGTAGTCAAGTGCCGAGAAAGAATCGTCGAATACAAATATTTCTGGCTCTCTATAGACTGCCCTTGCTATAGAAATTCTTTGTTTTTGCCCACCAGAGAAGTTTCTTCCGCCCTGTGCCACATGTGCATTATAATTATTCTCTAAATTTGTTACAAACTCGCTTGCCTGTGCTATATCTATAGAGTCTGCCAAGTCCTCTTTGTCTTTTTCGGGTGAGTCGTTATCACCGAATGCTACATTAGATTTGATTGTGCCTGTAAACAAGACAGAGCGCTGGGATACATAACCTATTAATGAGTTAAGTGCGTTTTTGGTATACTTCTTAACATTCAAGCCATTTACCAAAACTTCACCATCAGTAACATCGTAAAACCTTGGTAGCAAGTTAATAACTGTGCTTTTTCCACAGCCTGTAGAGCCAATAAACGCTACTACTTCACCTTTATTTGCTGTAAAGCTTATATTTTTAAGCACATAGTCCTCTGCTGATGGATATTTAAAGCTAACATTTTTAAACTCAATTTCGCCTTGCTTGTTAGCCAATCCCTCGGTAGAGTTACCCTCAATAATGCTATCATTAGTGTCAAGAACTTCATTAATACGCCTTGCAGACACACTTGCCCTTGGCAACAGCATGAACACCATAACAAGCATCATAAACGACATTATAACCTGCATCGCATAAGATGAGAAAACAATCATGTCAGAGAAAAGTGCTATTTTATCAACTCCCATCGCCTCATTAATCAATGTAGCACCCGCCAGATACACCGCAAGCACCAATCCGCTGCTTATCATTTGTATGCTCGGCATTAAAAACGACATTGTCTTTGATGTAAAGAGGTTTGTATCTGTAAGCTCACTATTTGCTTTCTCGAATTTATTTGCTTGATATTCTTCTGCATTATATGCTCTTACAACATTTAGTCCGTCCAAACTCTCTTTTGATACTTTGTTGATATTGTCTGTTAAGGTTTGAAGTTTTTTGAATCTCGGAATTGCAAGTGAGAGACAGATACCAACAATAAAGAGCAACACCAATACCGCTACCCCTGTTACCATCGTCCACGACTCGTTTTTGTCGGCTATTTTGGCTATTGCCCACACAGCAGTAATAGGTGCTTTTATCAGCATTTGCATACCCATTACAATAAGCAACTGCACTTGTGTTATATCGTTTGTTGTTCTTGTAATTAGGCTTGATGTTGAAAAGGAGTTAACCTCTTTCATGGAAAATCCCATTACTTTTTTAAACATTTTAGACCTTGTGGTAAACGAAAAATTCGCCGCTATATCTGCTGCTATAACTGCAACAGCTATAGATAAAATCAAGCTACCAACAGCACATAGCACCATGCTAAGCCCCGCTGTGTAAATGTCGCTCATTGCACTGCCCTCGGTTTGCACAAGCATGGTTATCTCGGACATATAGTCGGGTAAGGTAAGGTCTAAATAAACCTGAAAACAAGTCAGTATTAGCACAACCCCCGCTAAAAGATATTCTCTTACAGTTAAGTTTTTAAGTAATTTAATCATTTTCATCCTCCATCATAGTCGGTTCATTTGCTTTTAATATCATCTTTAGTTTGTTTAAGTTATTAAATAAATCTATAAGTGCCTCAATGCCAAACTCATCTACCACTTTTTCTGCCGATTTATACATTTGTTCTTGCATGTGCGTAGCAGTTTTTCTGCCCTTTTCACTAAGCACAATTATTTTCGATCTCGAATCATTTTCAGAATTTATCTTAACTACCAGATTTTTCGCCTCTAATTTTTTTATTAAAACTGCCATTCTTGCAGAGCTAATTTTTAGATGCTTGCATATTTCAGCAGAGTTAACTTCTCTACCCACCTCGTGAATATACTTTATCACTGCAAAAGATCCCATATCATTATTTTTCATTTCGTCAAAAATATGTTGGGGTCTATTCTCGTGAAACAATTCAAGTGCAAAAAGAATATCTTTTTTCTCAGCCATAATTTAAGCCACCTTTTTTTAAATTTTAATTAAATCGAATTAACTAACCTAGTTAGCATTCTAACATAGCTAACTGGGTTAGTCAATAGTGTTAATAGTATTTTTACATATTAACTTTTTATTAAGCTCAAAAAATGTATTCCGTTTTTAAAAATGCTTGGCATACCAAATATACTAAAAGTGCACATAAAAGCACAGCGAATGCCGTTATGCTCTCTGCTATTTTTTATAGCACAAAAAAAGACCACGACTACAAAAAGTAGTTATGGTCTAAATTTTCTTTATATCACTTCTAGCAGTATTTGATAACATCACACTTCATATTCGCTGCAGATAACACACTAACTATCTTCCCTGCTGTTTCTTCGCTTTATCTTAATATACACAATACACTTATAAATCAAAAACAGACCAAATAACATTAACAGTGCTGGCAACACATACTCTAAAGCAGGGATGAAATAGTTTATATTATACGTGCCATTAAATAAGATTTTGATGAAAAATGTAAATATAAATCCTACACCATATAATGTTTGCTCAAAACCTGAGGTTTCCGGCATAAGTATAGAATATTTTTCGTTGATATCCCAAAATAGTAACAACATGGCTACTATCATACAAAAACCTATAAAAGCTGAAAACACCAGTGCAATGTAAGATGTTTTGCATAATTTAGTGTACATATAAACTGCAAAGCAAGCAAACGCAGAAAATACTAGAGGTAAAACACTTGCTGATAAAATATGTATTTTTATCATAGCTGTTATTTGGAGCAAATTATATGTAAATACAAGACTCAAAATAATCAGTAAAGCTACTGTGTAATACAATGTTGCAAATTTATTTCTTTGTTTTTTCATGTTAAAACTCCCTTCTGTCAATTCACATCATAATAGATAGCGATTCTTAACCCTAACATAGTGTTATTATACCATAAAACTATCATCATTTCTCTTGTAAATACAGACAAAACAACTCTATTAAATATGGTTGCAATTACTGTAAAGTATAGTGGATAAATGACCACGAATGTTATTATCAGCAGTAGGATAGTATTCATTATGTCAAATGTTTGGTCGCCCTTGCTCTGTTTTATTTTCCCTTTTATATATATTTGTGCTTTTGGCATTGTTAAACCTTTTTGCATAGTTACCTCCTACCACAAACCTACATCAGTAAGCTTTTTACTTATTTTATTTACAATTAATATTAGTATCAATTCTACCACATTATTAAATAGTCCTATTGCTGTGGAGTAGCTGAACTGTCCACCTTCAATACCAATTTCATATACATATGTAGATATTACACGAGCAGACGACATATTTAGAGGATTTTGCAACAAGAATACTTTCTCAAAACCTACCGACATAACGCTACCGGTTCGCAGTATAAGCATAATCATAATAGTAGGTAGTATGCATGGGATATTGATTTTTGTAACGATATTCCATCTAGACGCACCATCTATTTGTGCAGCCTCAACTAGCTCTGGTGATACGTTGGCAAGGGCTGACATATATATGATTGTGTTCCAGCCTAGATTGGTCCAGACGCCACTCCATACAAATATAGAAGAAAATAGCTCGGGTTGTGCCAAGAAGTCAATACGTTCGCCACCCAGCATTTCTATCATATTGTTGATTACACCAGAACCTCTTTGCAAAAATATTACAACTATAGAGCATACAATAACTGTTGAAACGAAGTGTGGTGCATATGTAATCATCTGTATTGTCTTTTTAAACTTAGTGTGCCTTACTTCGTTTAGCATAAGTGCGAAAATTACGCCTATGGGGAAGAGTGCGATAGTATATAAACTGATGGAAAGTGTATTTCCTACAATAGTCCAGAAATCTCTATACTCAAAAAAGCGTATAAAATGTTCAAAGCCTACCCACTCGCTACCCCATATACCCAAGCTGGAGCGATAGTCTTTAAAAGCTATCTGCACACCATATATAGGTATATAATGGAAAACGAATACAGAAATAAGTGCTGGGATAATTAAGAGATAGAGTTGCCTATAGGTTTTGAAGTTTCTTTTCCACTCCGCAGACATAAACTTATCTGTTGGAGCACCCTTGAGTTTTTTAAAATTAGCCATATGTTAGCCCTCCTGTTAACATAATCATAACAGAAAATATTCTAAATACAATAATCTAAAATCAACAATCGTATAACTTTTATCCACATTTATAATCTAAATATACACTGAATTATAATTATAATTATGCATATTGCACATATACTGGTGTTTTTCATATAGTCCCAACACAGAAACTCATTTAAATATTATACAGGACATAATAGTAGTATCTACATACAATAAAACATTGAGTTTAGTGTTTATTACCAATTATATAATCAGAAATTGTCCACATTTCTTTGCGAATATTCACTTGACATAATCATCAAAGTTGTGCTATGATTTTATATAGAAAACGTTTGCCGTTTAAGATATTATAGAATAGGATGTTTGACATGACGATTAAAGATATTGCCAAAGAAGCTGGTGTATCTATTGCTACTGTTTCAAGAATAATTAATAATAGCGAGCATAGTGTTCGCCCAAGCACAAGAGAAAAAGTAATGCGTGTTATTAAAAAACATGATTTTCATATAAATTCTATGGCTAGCGGGCTAAAGTCTAGCAAAACCTTTGTTGTAGCATATATAATGCCCAATATCACTACTTTTTTTATGGAGATAGCAAAGGGGCTTGGCAACATATTATCTATGTATAACTATAGTCTTATTTTTGCAGACACAGACTTTGATAAAAACAAAGAGCTAGATATATTGAGAAAATTAATTTCGCGCAAAGTTGATGGAATTGTGCTATCCACTATGTTCAAAAACAGTGAGTCTGTAGAAATATGCAAGAAGCATAATATACCCATAGTACTAGCTGATAGAGGGATTGAAAGCGCCGATGTGAACTCGGTATTGTGGAATGACTACGAAGGCGCGCGTGAACTGACAGAGTATATAATTGCTATGGGACACAAAAAAATAGCGATAGAGCGAACATTATCCTCGGTATCCACTGGTACAGATAGGTATAATGGATATCTCAGCGCATTAAAATCAGCAAATATAGAGCTTGTACAGGACTTTATCAGCCAAGAAAATAGTCACATGATGGACTCATACCACCATGTTTTTACCATGCTTACAAAGAGTGACCGACCTACTTGCATACTTTGCACCAATAATATTATGGTTCAGGGTGCATTAAAAGCTATTAACCAGCTAAAGCTGCATATACCCGAGGATATTTCGCTGGTATCCATTGGCAATCTTAGTACAAACAGCTATGGACTAACCTCAATAACCTGTGCTAAACAAGACTCTATCAAGCTTGGTGAGCTTGCTGGCAAAAACATTTTGGATTTGATGTGTGGCAAAGATGATGTTCCAAGCAGAGTTGTAAAAATGGAACTTGATATAAAAGACTCAGTAAAAAAAATATAACAGAGAAATTAGGACTTATTATTTTACACCAAAAAGTAAACGTTTACTTTTATAATATATCATATAATGGAGGAAACAAAATGAGCTTAATATCCGCAAAGGAAATGTACCAATTATCTTTCGAGAAAAATTTTTTTCTTGGTGCATTTAACATTTTCAATCTGGAAACTCTGCAAGCAGTTGTATCAGCGTGTGAGGAAACAGGCTCCCCAGCGATAGTACAAATAGCACCCGGTAACCACAAATACATCAAAGATTTACCTGAGTTTGTTGTTTTTGTAAAAGCTATACTTGCAAAATCAAAAATACCGTTTGTGCTACACCACGACCATATTTCCAAGGTGGAAGATGCAAAGCGTATACTAGATATTGGCATACACTCTATTATGTTTGATGGCTCGCACCTACCTTATGAAGAAAATATAGTTAAAACACGTGAGGTAGTGGAATATGGCAAGCAGTATGATGCATTTATCGAGGCAGAGCTAGGCTCTATCCCAGGATTTGAGGACGATATTTTTGCGGAATGTGCAGAGTTTACAAAACCAGAAACGGTGAACGATTTCATTGATAGAAGTGGTTGTGGCTCGCTTGCAATATCAGTGGGCACAGCACATGGCGGTGTATTAACAAGTGAACATCTACCCCTAAACATCGAGCTACTAAAGACAATTTTGGCAGAGAGAGAAGGTTATCCGTTTGTGTTGCACGGTGCAGCATCTATGCCTGCGGAGCTTATAGAAGATATCAACAAATATGGTGGCACTGTCCCAGATTATCGAATTTGTAGTGAAGAAAATATATCGCTTGCGTGCAAAAATGGCATTAAAAAGGTAAATATGGATGTAGATAATTTCCTTTGTTTTAATACTGCTGTTAGAAAACATTTGCTAGAAAATTCACAGCAGTACGACCCTCGTCCGTTCTTGTCTGCTGGCAGAGATGCTTTTAAAAATGAGGTTATACATAAACTACAAAATGTGACACATAGTACTGGTGTAATAGACTAAAAGAGGAGAGCGTTTATGAAGCAATTAACAAGAGATGAATATCACGAGCTTGGTAAAAAGCAGTACGAGCAATCAAGAGATGACAAAACAAGACCCATATATCACCTAACAGCGCCATCTATGTGGATGTTTGATATCAATGGTGCAGTATACTCAGGTGGTAAATACCATATGTTTTATCTGCACAACCCCTTTGATGCAAAAGGACATTCAGACTGCACACTGCCAGATGGTACTATAATACCAGGCAAGAAAAAAGCTAATAGGCTATGGGCGCACGCAACCAGTGATGACCTGATAAGCTGGAAACATATGAAACCCGAGCTAGTACTTGACAGAAACGACGGAAAGCTAAAAGCCATAAGTGGTGGTGCACTTGCTATTGATGAGAATACTTCTGCAATTATGTACACAGAGCGACCAATATCTGGGCTGGATGCGCTGAAAGGTGAGAAAAGTACACTTGTTTCTGGCGTTGCTACACCTACAAATGCTTTCTGCATAGAGGGTGTGCTAGATGCTGCTTTCACACTAAAATTGTTGGGCAAAAATGGTGTGCAGTTTAGTATGAATTTTGATGGTGAACGCAAAACTAGGGTGAAAGAAAATGCCGAGTATGGCAATAACCAAACTCTACCTGTTAGGGCAGGCACATCGTGGTCGTTATATGTTGATAAAAAAGTTTGGGAGCTGTATATGTATGATGGCATCACTTGTATGACAGGTGCTATCGAAGATGTAGAAGATGATTACACTATAGAGTTTATCGGAAGTGCCACAGCGGAGATTTCTGCTATGAACGCTATTGATATTACATTCGCTTAATAAAATCTAAAGGAGAAAAAAATTATGCCATTAATACCACTAAAACCGATTATGGACGCCGCAGACAAATACGGATATGCACAGGGTGGTTTCAATGTAAATGCAGTAGCACAGGCTAAAGGCGTTGTAGAGGTGCATGAGATGTTCCGTTCACCAGCAATTTTGCAGGGTGCAGACCTTGCAAATGGCTTTATGGGCGGCTGTGCAGACTTTATGAAAGCTACCCTTGAGGACAAGATAAAGGGTGCTAAAAATATCGGTGATGCTGTGCGCAAATATGCCGAGAATAGCCCCATTCCTATTGCACTACACCTAGACCACGGTAGAGATTTTGACAGTGTAAAGGCAGCTATCGATGGTGGCTATACCTCCGTTATGATAGATGGCTCATCACTGCCATTTGAGCAAAATATTGAGCTAACACGTGAGGTGGTAAAATATGCACATGAGCGTGGTGTTACAGTAGAGGGTGAGCTAGGTGTGCTTGCAGGTGTAGAAGACCACGTAAACCACGCAAACTCTACCTACACCAACCCACTCGATGCAGTGGAGTTCTTCAAAAAGACAGGCTGCGACTGCCTAGCAATTAGCTATGGCACTATGCACGGTGCAAGCAAGGGTAAAGATGTTAAACTGCGTCGTGAGATTGCAGTTGCTATAAAAGAGTGTATGTTACACGCAAATATTGACGGTGTGCTTGTAAGCCATGGCTCGTCCACTGTGCCAAAATATATAGTAGACGAGATTAATGCACTAGGTGGCAAGCTGACAAATGCATATGGCATAGCACTAAGTGAGCTAAAGGCTGTTATACCCTGTGGCATACGCAAAATAAACGTAGATACAGATATACGTCTAGCGGTAACACGCAATATGAAAGAGCTTTTTGCATCAAAACCAGAGCTACAAAAGAGCAACCACATCGGTGCTATATACGAGATACTGGAGAGCAAAAAAGAGCAGTTCGACCCACGTGCATTCCTACCACCTATTATGGATACTGTTATGTATGGCAATATCCCACATGATGATGTTAGGCTTATCACTAGCTGTATCGAGAGTGGCGTGAAAGAAGTT
The DNA here is from genome assembly GCA_964369345.1 of uncultured Oscillospiraceae bacterium. Taxonomy (GTDB): domain Bacteria; phylum Bacillota; class Clostridia; order Oscillospirales; family Ruminococcaceae; genus Angelakisella. Next base: position 47,282 of record CAYJFF010000004.1, on the reverse strand, counting down.
GTAGGCACACTGATAGTGGAGTTTGACAGTGTGGGTAAAGCACCACTTGTGGAGTGTGTGACACTAGAGCAAATGGCAGAGAAATATAAAAATGCATAAAGTAATTATAAAGTTTTAAGCTTGAAAATAGGAGTTGAGCATTATGGCTAAGCGCTTTGATATTACAGCTTTTGGAGAACTATTAATCGATTTCACTAACCAAGGTAATGACGAGAATGGTACGAAGTTATTTGCCCAAAACCCAGGTGGTGCACCTGCAAATGTAGCAGTGGCAGTAGCGCGTTTGGGGCTTGATGAGTTGGTTACAGCAACCAGATTTGCAAACGCCGTTGCAGTTGTGTGCATTACAAAACAAGGTGCAATACCAGCAATGCCGACAGTGCTTGAAATGGATAAGCTTAGTTATAACTTTAATGCAAATAATCTTACATAGCAAAATAAGCACATAATAGAGTGTGCATTGTTTGTAGGTATATAGTGAGTAGATTTAAGGCAGGGGTAACTCTGCCTTAAATTATTGGGATAAATATAAAAAAGCTTATGTATTAATACTTTTTTAGTATATAATATAAATGAATGTTTTTGCCGTCCTTAATCGTTTAGTAAGTGAATGGCCATTTAGGGAGGAGTACAAATGCTTACTTCAAACGAGAAACTTGAGTATCTGGTGGACAGGTATTCTGATACGATACTGAGACTTAGTTTTAGCTATCTCAAAAATATGCATGATGCACAGGATGTTTGCCAAACCGTATTTGTAAAGCTGATTACAACAGACAACACCTTTGCCGATACCGAGCACGAAAAGGCGTACATACTGCGTGTTACCGCCAATACCTGCAAGGATATTTTGCGTAGTGCATGGCGCAACCGCACCTGTACACTTGAGCACTGTGCAGATATTGTTTCCCCAAATATGGATGATGAAAGTAGCCTGTTATGGGCTGTCGGTCAGCTGGATACAAAGTACCGTACTGTCATACATCTGCATTATTATGAGGGGTACAAGGCACACGAGATTGCTAAGATAATGAGTGTCCCCACCGCAACCATCCATACACGGCTGATACGTGGCAGGGAGCGACTAAAGAAGATTTTGGGAGGCGAAGATTATGGATATACGCCAGTATAATAATGAGATGAACAACATAAAATGGACAGAAGATGGCAAGCAAAACCTATTAAACCGAGTGCAAGAAACTGCAAGCTCTGGTCACACTAAAAAGCATGGACGCACATTTGCTAGGGTGGCAGTTATAGCAGCAGTGGTATCGGTAATTACTGTGACGGGATATGCGACAGGGATAGTACCCTCAGCAAGTGAGGTTTTTGGCCCAATATTTGGCACAAGTGTAGCACAGACCGAGATTATCGACAAGATAGGTATGCCAATTGGTGCAAGCGACACAGATAAAGGCATAACAATTACAGCTGACGCTATAATTGGTGATAGCAGTAGCGCAATTGTAGTGTATTCTATAAGTAATGAGGACGGAACACTGCTTGCCTTGCCCGAGGGTGTCGAGCACATTTTCTTTAATAGTGGTTGGGGTACACAAATCCCTATAGCTCTTTTGGGCACAAACGATTTTAAGGGTTTCCGCGGAAGTATGCATACCGAGGACATCAACCCTGATGACAACACTATTCAGATTATCGAAACACTGAGCACCTCGGGTGATATGCCTATTGGTGGAAATGTCACCGCTACTTTTGAAAATATCTGTTATTTAGCAGAGGACGGAGAGATAATATCAATTGTCGATGGTGAATGGAAGATTAATTACAAGCTGGACTATGAGGACAGTGGCATTACAATACCTGTTAATACAGATTTCACCCGTGATGAGCTAACCTTTACAGTGAACGAAGTTACAATCTCACCTGTTAGCATACTTGCAAATTATGCTGTTAATGCCGTCCCTAACCTAAACTATGGTGCAGTAGATGATACATCTGTGGAAATCAGTACTAGCAGCACCAATAACACCGATAACACCGAAGAAAGCAGTGGGGCTTTATCTTATGTCGGGGCTCCATCGGACGAATACAGGTTTTTGGGAAGCTTTGAGCTGATTATAACAAAGCAGGACGGCACCGTGATAGACCTTACCGACCAGAGCGGTGGTGGATTGTCTTATGATAACGGTATTACTAAAGGTCACAAAAGCACCACATTTGACGAAATACTCCCACTGGAGGAGATAGCAACAATTACAGTTGGCGATATTGTCATAGATGTGGCGGATTATATAGATTAAATGCAATTTTGCGAAATTAAAAACAACACCTGTTACTACAACTGTGGCAGGTGTTGTCTTGCTGTTAATATTGACAAATTCTATATAATATGATAAAGTGATAACAATGTTAGCTAACCTAGTTATTGTATGGGAGGTCGTTACAATGTCACCGAAAAACTATGATGGTACACACGAAAGAATTTTGCAGAGCGCACGAAAATTTTTCTTAGAATTTGGTTATGAAAAAGCTAATCTTAGAGAGCTTTGCAAAGATGCCGGCGTTACCACAGGTGCATTTTATCGTCATTTTAAAGACAAAGAAGATTTGTTTTCTTCCCTTGTACAGCCTGCCCATGATAATTTTTTCAAAATAAACGCAGACGGAAATAACCGAGGGTTTAACAGCCTTGAAACCGAAAGTGAGCTTGACATATTTGCGAGTATGAAGGTTACCAGCAGATGTTTGGTGGAGCTTATCTTCGAGTCCAAAGAAGATTTTATTCTGCTCATAAACTGCTCCCGTGGCAGTTCCTATGAGAATTTTATAGAAAAAGTCATAGAAATAGAAGAAAAAGAAACTATGCTTTTCTTGACTAAAATGACCCAAAAAGGCTATAATTGTAAGAAACTAACTAAACAGCAACTACATACAATTATGAGTGCTCAGTGTTATGCTCTTTTTGAGGTTGTGAGGCACAATATAGAAAAAGATGAGGCACTTACACAAGTTGAAGTTTTAATTGAGTTTTTTGGTGAGGGTTGGAAAAAGATTTTTGGCATCTAGTATGTCCAAAAATTTTTACACACAAGTTAGCTAAAACTAACCACAATATTATAAGGAGGACAGACTAATGGACAAGAAAAAACTAAGCGGTGTTCCCGATACCTTATTTATTCCACTAATGGCAAGGATATATATTTCAAAAAGATTTCCAGAATACTTTTATGACGAAAAGGCACTGAGCCTTGAAAGCCATATACCACAAAATATCATTACAGAAAAAAGCAGTGAATATGCTATGATGGGTTCTGCTTCAAGGGCTGTTAATATGGATAAAATTGTTTCCGATTTTGCTCTAAAAAACGGCAACTGTAATGTGGTTTGTATAGGCTGTGGGCTGGAAACAATGGCTTTTAGGTTAAAGGCATTATCCGATAGAGCACATTTTTTCGAGATTGACTTCCCCTCTGTAATAGAAAACAGAAACGTAGTATTAGGTATACTCCCAAACGAAAGCTTAATTTCTGGCAATGTAAATGAGCTTGATTTATCACAGCATATGGACTGCTCTATGCCAACAATTTTTGTTGTAGCAGGGGTGTTCCAATATTTCAAAGAGCAAGAAGTTTTAACGCTTATATCAAAACTACAAAGTCAGTTTGACAATGCTGAAATTCTCTTTGATGCAACAGATGAGTTCGGTGTGAAATATGCAGAAAGATATGTTAAAAAGACAGGTAACAAAGATGCACTGCTCCATTTTTACATAAACGACCCAAAAGAATTTGCTAAAAAAGCTAAGATTAAGCTTATATCTGCAAATGGATTTTACGGTGCTATTTCAAAAGAGCTTCGCAAAAAGCTAAAGCTATACACCAAGATTGCGACAAGGATAGCCGATAATAAAATGCACGCTATGATATTGAGATTTGAAATAAGTAGGATAGCTAAATAAAAAATCGCCAACTGCTTATAGCAAGTTAGTTATATCTTTTCCAAATTTTAACAGGCTTTGTTTTGTGTGCTCGTCTGCAAAAGAAACCTCTACAGAGTTCATATATATACCCTTAAAATCTTCGTGTGTAAGTGCGTATTCACTCGCTACTACACTATACTCATTTGCTAGGGTAGTACTACTTACTGTTCTATTATCAGTATTTAGTGTAACAGCAACATTATTAGTCAAAAATTCACGTATTGGGTAGCTTGCTTTACTGCACGCTTTTGTCTGAAAATTGCTAGTCGGGCAAAGCTCTACACCTATTCCGTGCATACTTAGGTGACGTTGTAGGGCTGTGTTATCACGCATAGCCACACCGTGACCTATTCTTTTTGCACCTAGTTCTACTGCGCTTTTTATGTTTTGTGAGCTACCACACTCCCCGGCGTGTATTGTATATGGCACACCAAGTGAAGATGCGCTGGTGAAAAGCTGTTTAAAAGCACTCATCTCATACAAATTCTCATCTCCTGCAAGGTCCAGTCCACACACGCCAAAGTTGTGGTACTCTTTTGCAAGTTTAAAGCTTGCAATATTGGCTTGGATAGTATGGTGACGCATAGCGCAGATAATTACATTTGCCTTTATGCCAAACTCGTGCTCACCCTGTTTAAGCCCCGCAAGTACATTTTCCAGAACATCTCTCTCGCAGTAATTGGCGTTTGCAATCAGTGCTGGTGAAAACCTTACCTCTACATATTTTATATTATCATCTACAAGCGACTTGATAAATTCATACGCTAGTTTTTTTGTATATGAACGTTGTGATAAGCAATAAATCGGTGTTTTAAAACACTCTAAATACTCACCTAACCCGTTGCAGTTATCATCTATATGTGTGACAAAATCATCTCTGCCGACAATCTCCCTCATAATATCTATATTAAGTGAGCCGTCAAGGTGACAGTGTAAATCAATCTTAGGTAGTTCTTTTATATGCATTGCTACTCCTTTTACTAGGCAAAAGGAGTTTTTCCGTCTGCCTACAAATTCATTAAGTATATTCCGATTTCATAATTTAATTTCAGGGCTGTTTTTATAACTTCGTCCGGCAAGCGATTTGCAAAGTTGTGTGCTTCAAAGCTAAAATCACCTGTATAATTTATTTCTCTCAATGTAGTTACCACTTCTTTAAAGTCTATTGTCCCCATAAGTGGCAGTACGTGCATAAGGTCGGTGTCTGTAGTGCTATGAGTGTCCGAAATATGTGTTGCTTTTAGGTGCTTATTTATATATAGCAGAGAGCTACGCTGGTTTTGCTTCATTATATCTGCGTGCTCCACATCCCAGCAAATACCCATGCGTGGGTCGTTAAAGCTTTCTACAAAGTCCACTAGCTCCTCTGGGGTAGCACAGTATTTGCGATTAGGCGCAATGCCATAGTCGCACATATTTTCTATTGCAAGCTCCACACCATACTTAGTCGAAAACTCCAGCAATCTTTTAAAGTATTCTGTATTTTCTTTTTTTGATGTGGCAAATGTATCTACTACACTAAAATTAGTAGATGGATGACTAACACAGAGTTTTGACCCTAATTTTGCACAGCAGTATATGGAGCGCTCTGTTAGCAACTGGTGATAATCATATTCTTCCTGTGTCATTGCTTTGTTACAGAAATCAAACGTATATGCATGGCATTGCCCAAACTCTACACCCAGTTTATCTTTGGCTTCTGCCACGCTATTAAGCCACTGTTCCCATTTGTCGGTAATAAATGGTGAATGAGGTAGTGACCAGTCCCAAAAACTAATATCGAACCTCGTAAAGCCTGCTTCCTTGCCATATTCCAGTGTTTTTTCTAGTGTAAAAAAGCTTTTATCAGGTCTTTCACATACTAGGTTTGTAGAAGTAGAAAGTTTCATTTGCACCCCTCCTTCGGCTTGTTGTTTTTTAGTATTTCCAAAAACATATCCAAATCTATATCATACGCTACTTTGTTATTAGCAGTCGTGTTTTTATCAAAATCAATTATCATATTATCAATTTTATCATTAATCGTTACAGTTATATTTCCATTGTAAAAATTTGCTATTTTGTTGTCTATTACATATGCTACTGGGACAGCATCTACAAGCAGGCTCAGCGGTGTAAGTCCACGCTCTAGGTAGAATTTTTTACAGTGCAGTAGATAATCAGAAAAATACCTGTCACTCGCAAGCAGGTCATCAAACATCTCATTGGTTATTTGTGAGGTGACATCAGCCCCCAGTGCAACTATCTTTACACCTGTATCTACTACTATTTTGTATGCCTCTGGGTCAACTAAGACATTCCATTCACTAGAACGTCTCTTGTAATCATTAACTTTGTAATAACCTGCCATAGTTACTATTGTAACCCTATCAACAGGCAAGTCAGGATATTTTTTTATAAGTAGTGCAAGGTTTGTAAATGGTGCAGTAGATATGATAGTTAGCTCGTCACAGGAAACAGCAGACTGATACAAGAAATCAACTGCGTGCAAAGGCTGTGCTAGCTCGTGTGAATGTGGAAATATATAGTCACAGATACCGTTTTTTCCACAATACTCATCTGTAAACTCAATAGAACGCTCTATAGGTGTATTGGCTCCATGATATACTTTTACATCGCACCGCTTACAAAACCTCAGCACATCAAGGGTGTTTTGTGTAGCAATATCACAATGTGTATTCCCGCTAACAGTAGTAACCCCCAGTATATTTAGTTGACTGTACTCTGTAGCTAGCATTAATGCTAAGGCATCATCAGAACCTGTGTCACAATCTATGATAATATTCTTCATAAGCTATGCTCCTATCATTGTTTCCCTTGTATATATGTATGCAAAGAGATACAGGTTGTCCCCATATCTCTTTGCTATAATCAGTAAATTTTACTCTGCTATTGGGTTTGCTCTGTAGTACTCTTCGATAGCAGCATCAACACCGCTAACGATAGCCGCATATGCGTCATCTTTGGACATATCGCCTGAACCAAATGCCATCATAGCATCTTTAATTACACCATCAACAGTGCTTGAGTTCGGTGTATAGGAAGCCACAACAGTAGTCGGTGTATCTAGTAGATTGCTAGTTGCTATCTCTAGTTTTGGTTGTGCAGCTACTGCATTTTTATAAGCATCAAGCTCCATTGTATTTACATTTACAGGTGTATAGCCAGTACCATCTAGCCACATTGCCTGAGCTTCAGCAGAAGCCATATAAGAAGTAAACTCCCATGCTGCTGCAACCTTTGCATCATCATCACGGTCAATCATAAACAGACCAGAGCCACTTGGGTAAGCACCACCTACATCATCAGCACTTACAGTTGGTATAGGAGCTACCGACCAGTCAAAGCTATCGCCTACTAGGTCATCAATAGTTTGTATACGAGAGCTTGTCATAATAACCATACCATGCATGCCAGCAGCAAACTCTTCGTTTATGCTATCTCTTGTTTCTTTGAAAACACCTGTGTTTACTACTTTTTCCCACTCATTTAGGAAGTTCATTAGAGTGCCGTTATCATCAGCAGTAAGCTCTGTCATATGTCCTGCGTGTCCGCTCTCATTGTTACCAAAGTAAGAACCATCAACGCCCTGTGTAGCTAGGAAATTTTCCATCTCATATAGGTTTACACGAACATTTAGTCCATACTCTGCATCTGTATTTTCTACAATAGCAGGCATCATTTCTGCCATCTCTGCAATAGTAGCAGGTGGCGCATCGTAGCCTGCAGCTGCTAGGTAATCATTGTTATAATATAGCATTAATGAGGACACTGTATATGGTAGTCCTATCATTTTATCTTCTATAGAGTAAGAAGATACGCTGTTAGGTATTAGGTCATCTTTGGATAGAGAAGAGTCAGCAGAGTTTATAAAATCTTCTGCCCATACTGTACGGTCGTAGTCACGAACAATACTTACATGCTCACCATACATCTGGATAACGTCAGGCATATTTTCTACATCATCAGTAGTCATAGCTGCTACTAGACCATCTGTACCAGGCCAGTTTTGGAAAACACCTGTAACAGTGATATTCTTCTCTGCACCGATTGTGGAGTTAAATGTGTCGATTTGCTCGTTTACAATCTCACCAAAAACACCGTCCATTGAGTGCCAAAAAGAAATTTCTACTGGCTCACTTGCAGGCTCAGCTTCACTTGCTGGGGTAGATGTTGAATTGCTAGTAGCTGGTGGAGTAGTCGAACTGGATTGCTCTGCTTCTGTGCTGCATCCTACTGATAGCATCATTGCAGCAGCGATTAGTGTTGCTAGGATCTTTTTCATAATTAATTCTCCTTATTTTTTGTTCTCTTTTATTTTACAGCGCCTTGCATCATACCAGAAACTATTTTTCGCTGAAATATGATGAAAATTAACACTGTTGGAACTAAAGCTATGGCTACACCCGCCATTACAGGGCCAAATATTGCTGACTCGCGGTCCTTTAGCATTGTAATACCAACTTGAATTGTTCGCATATCTGTTTGGTTTGTTACCAGTAGCGGCCAAACATATTGGTTCCACACATTAACAAACGATGATATAAATACTGTTACCATTATAGGTGTGGAGGTTGGAAGTAGTATGCTAAAGAAAAAGCGAATGTTTGAGCATCCGTCTATATGTGATGCTTCTTTAAGACTACTGCTAAATGTAAGAAAGTTCTGTCTTAACAGGAATACATTTGCAGCTGATACTAGAAAAATGGACATCATACCTAGATATGTGTTTATCAGCCCTAGCTGCGAAATAGTCTGATAGTTTGATACAATTAACACATCTGGTGGAATCATAATAGTTGCCATAGCCAGTGCAAAAAACACTTTTTTTAATTTGAACTCAAAGAACGCAAATGCAAAGGCAGCCATTGTGCCGATTAGCACCCTAGAAATGCTGGATATTGTTGATATAACAAATGAATTAAACATATATTGAAACAATGGTGTGCGCGTAAATGCTGTAACATAATTATCAAATGTTATAGTTGGTGGTATCAGGTTTGGGTCCATAGACAATACATCTCGCTGTTCCATAAACGACACGGACACCGCGTAGAATATAGGGAAGAGTATAATTAGAGATATAGAGATACAAATTATCTGCACAGCTATATCATTAACTTTTTTTCTGCTAATCACTGATAATGCACCCCTTTCTTCTCCCATAAAAACCCGAGCATAGTCATAATAAACGTCATAATAAATGCAATAATAGCGGCAGGATTTGCATTAGTAAGGTTACCAACGGCTGTTATTTGTTTGTAGACATACAGCATTATCGTTTGTGTAGACCCAAATGGGCCACCGTCTGTAAGCACTGCCATTAGGCTCATCATCATCATTCCATACGCTATATCTGTAATGATTAGGAAAAACATAGTTGGCGATGTAAGCGGAAGATAAATATTTATTATCTTTCTTAGCGTGGATGCACCCTCTAGGTCTGCGTTTTCTATTATCTCGCTTGGAACACTTCTCACTGCAGATAGCATAAATATAAATGCATATCCTGTGCTAAGCCATATTTGTATAATAGCAAGTGCTATCATAGCAACATTTTCATCATTCAGCCACTGAATATCAAGATTGAATGTACCATTTATAAAACCAAGAGAAGGTACATACAGCAACTGAAATATCATAGCTGTTACCGAAGACGCCATAGCCATTGGTAGTGCAAAACTTGCTTCGTAAAAAACGGAAGTTTTACGCTTTTTATTAGCTAGCAACGCCAGCACCAAGCCCAGCACCTTTGATATTGGTACAGTAAGCAACACAAAATATATGGTGTTCCATATAGCTTTTAGGAAATCTGGGTCACTAAGAATTATTTGGTAGTTTTCAAATCCTACAAATTCTACAAGTGAGCCAAACCTGTCAACGATAAAAAAGCTATTGAAAACAGTCTTTAAAAAAGGGTAAAATGTAAAAACAGTAAACAGTATAAAAGCGGGACTTAACCATAGATAAGGCTCAATTGTTTGCATTAAACTCTTGTTTTTTCTCTTTTTTGATGATTTTGTCATATTGATGCTCCATTTCGCTTTGTAGCTAGTGTTTTGCAAGCTAACCACCTTAGTTTTTTATTAGATAAAACTTTTCTATCGCCTCTAATACACCCTTTGCATTTGCACCAATACAGATGTAATCTGCTCTGCTTTTTAGTGACTGGTCAGCATTTGACACTGCAACACCAAGCCCTACTAGGTCTATCATTTCGATGTCATTTCGCTCGTCACCCACTGCCATTACATTTTCTACATCAACTTTCAGCAGTTCAGACAATCGAGCTACGCCATTTGCTTTGCTTGAGTTTTTTAGCATAACATCAACAGAACGGTCGTTGTATCGTACAATATTTAATTCATCGGCATATGGCTGTAAAAGTTTTATTATGTCGTCGATACTTCCAGGTTTTTTCGGGTCAATTATAAGCAATTTTTGGGCATGGAGATTTTTCCATTCATCATCAGTCCGTGGTGTTAGCGTTTCTTGGTAGCGGTCAAACTTATCTATCTGATTTTGAATATATGCGTTATGTCTATAAACTCTATCAGTATATCCATCACTAATAATTATAGCCATATCAAGTTCGTCAGCTTTTAGAATAGCTTGTTTTATATAGTTATGGCTTATCACATTTTCCCAGATAAGCTCCCCATTTTTAACACAACCTGCACCGTTATTGATGATAACTGGTAAATCCACACCAAGGGCTGAAACAAATTTTTCTAGCTGTCCATAACACCTTCCAGATGCTAAGGTTATATTGCACTTATTTGTTTTAATGGTATCTACTAAACTGTAAAAATCCGGCGAAAAGCTTTCGGTAACATCAATTAAAGTACCGTCAACATCACTGACAATCAATTTAATTTCCATAAAACACCTCCATTTATTAATATAGTCGCAAGTTATATATACTTGCTCTCTGCAAAGGTCCTAATTTTAAGCCCTTTTATATGTGAACACTCATAGTCCTCACAGTATTCCATAACAACATCACTTATAGTATAGGTATGTCGTCTGATGAATAGTATTGGCTCATTCATAGCGATTGAAAGTTTACTGCTAATATCTTCTGATGCAGAAATCGCACGAACTTCCTCATCTGTGTAATAAGGCTCAAGACTAGCTTCGTCTTTTAATAGCTGGAATAGTGAACCATCCTCTAGTATCTCGTCAGTAAAATTTATCCCTTTAACTAGCGAGTGGTTAAGATAGCTTATTTGATAGTTCTCTGCAAAACCATTAACAAGCCTTACTCTTTTAATGCAAACTACCTTGTCACCCACTTCTATTTTAAGCTGTTTTGCCAATTTTATGTCTGCATTGAGTTCAAATACACCCACGAGCCTACTGGAGAATGTATGTGTTTTTTTACGCTCAGACTCACTAAACGACACTTTTCTTAACGCCTTAACTCTATTAACATTAAGGTTAGCTACAAAAGTGCCTCGCCCTTGTTCTGAGTATAGTATTTTCTTTTCAATCAATTCTTCAAAAGCTTTGCGCGTTGTGGCTCTGCTTACTCCAAACTTTTTATTGAAAAAATCTTGTGGTTCAATCATTTGGTTTGGGGAATATTCGCCAGATAGTATTCTACTTACTATATACTCTCTGATTTGCTTATATGCTGCCATAATTATCCTCCAATATTTTTATAGTTGTTTTCACCACAATATGGCACGCCATATATTTGTCTGTTAATTCCAAGTAAATTCAGCAAATAACAGCTTTTATCATCACTTTATCACGCTAATATAGTGAATTTTACTAAAATTTGGCGTGCCATGTTTCCGCTATGATTATAGCATTCTAGCTATGCTATGTCAATCAAATTTATGTAAAATTAAGATAAAATATCAATCGCTACATTGTTTTTAGCAAATGATACAAAATCTTAGTATTAGAAGTAATTTTAATTTCTACAGTATCCACAATTTGCTAGGGCGGTAACAGTGACAGAGCCTATACACGCACACAAAAATACCCAACTGAAAATATATCGGCTGGGTATTTTTAGTATAGTTTAGTTGTAGTAATCCTCCGACAAGCAATTGTAACTGCTTATTCTATTTATTAGAAAATTTCTGCTTTGTATGTGTGCCAAACATTCTATCGCTGGTTCTTCGGTAAAATATAAACAGGGGCTGCCACTAATGATTTTCACCATTAACAACAGCCCCCTATGCACTACTCATAGATGCAACAAATATTATTATCTTTAAAAAACTCAAGCCATTCATCACTTGGTTGCTTATCAGTCACTACCATGTGTATGTCTGTAAAATCTGAAAACTTAATAAATGCTTTGCGGTCAAATTTAGATGAATCTACAGTTAAAATGCGCTGTGTTGCACAGTTTATCATTGCTGTTTTCGCCTGTACAAAACCATCATAACCATCACTAAGACCACGCTCCATGTCCAGTCCTTTACAAGAAAAAATAACTTTATTCACCCTGTAAGCAGAAAAAGCAGCCTCCATTTGTGGACCTACAAACGCAAGATACTCTGTATTCAGCGCACCACCAGGTGATATTACATTCCAGCCCACAGTGTCGCGTGCTTCTAGTAGCACCTCCAAAGAGTTGGTGATAAGCGTTATATTCTTGATATGCTTGATTGCTTTCATTACAAAAACAGCAGTGGAGCTTGCGTCTAGCATAATGTAGTCACCCTCCTCCACCAGTGGCAGTATCAGGTCTGCTATCTTTTGCTTGGCTGTAGTATTACGCTTTTTCCTAACGCTAAAAGGCAGGTCCATATTGGCACTTTCTTTAAGTGTAGCACCGCCATAGCTCTTGTGTGCATAGCCCTCTTTCTCCAGTTTATCCAAGTCACGCCTTATAGTTTCCTCAGAAACATCATACATTTTGCTAAGGTCAGAAACAATGACTTTTTTATCCTGTTGCAACTGCTCAAGTATCAGTTTTTTCCGCTCCTGTGCCAGCATACCCTCACCCCTCATCAAGTAATATAGCTATAATAACATATATTGTGTGCTGTTTCCAGTATTTTGCAAAAGATTATTGTAAATTACCCAAAATGCTCCTAGCAATTTGTTCATCTGCCTGTGCAATAACTTGGCTATCCAGTAGCATACCACTAGATTTTGCATGTTGCATAGCTCTTTCCACGGCAGCGCTAACACAGGCAACACTACCTGTAATGGTAAAGTAAGATTTACCACACATACCCTTGGCTATTCTTAGCTCTATAATATCTATCTCTGCAGCTTTCAGCGCGTGGTCAGCCGCTTCTATACAGGTAGCTGCATCAAATGTTTCAAATATACCAAGAGCCTGTACCTTGTTCACCTTTGTTGTCCCATACATAGCAGAGAAAATATCGCCATGTGGGTTACCTAGCACAAAGCTCCCTATCATGGTATCTCCATACATATTTTTAGCAGTGTCTACAGCTATTCTTATCGCAGATAGCTCACCCTCTACCATTGCTATGTATTTTCCAGGGCACACCACCTGTGCAAATATTAGTTTTAGCTCTGCCGACTTCACCATTCTGTCAGTTGCAACTATACCAGTAGATACTGTTTTATATTCCACCATTCCCAATGCTCTGCCCATTTGCTACCCCCTAGCCTCTATAGTAATTTGTGTTTTGCTAATTTTTTTGACGATACCAGATACAGAAGAATGGAGATTTGTGCCAAGCCCTGTCTGTGCACTCGCAATTATATCACCAACTGCTACACTATCCTGCTCTTTCACAAGAACAGTTAGTGGCGCTCCTATATGCTGTTGCAAATTAATAGCAACCACCTTTGGTGCGTATGGTGTATCGTCCAGCAAGGCTTTGCTATGGTACCTTGCTAGGTCTATGGCTTGCTCCAGCCTGTTTTCTGGCACGGAGCGATATTCACGCTGTGGGTTTTCATCTGCTTTTTGCAGCCCCTTTGGCATATTCACGCCTGCTTTTCTCAGCTCACCTTTAAATCTATTAATTAGCGTTGCCGGTGATAAGCTCTGTGGACAGGCAAATTTTTCGCATATTCCACAGCCACAGCAAAAGAATGTATTTAAAAAAGTATCAGTGCTCTCGTAGTTTCCACTGGCAAGCGCACGCATAAATAGATGTGGTTTTATAGGGTAACCCAGATTGCTACGTGGGCAAAGGTCTGTGCACATCATACATTGGCAACAAGCAGCACTGGCACGGTTAATGCCTACTGCACAGTTTAGATCTCTTGCAGTTATTAGCTTATGGCTACTGGGCAATATGAGCAGTGCATTTGTGGTTTTTGTTACCGTCTGCCACTCATCACCAACAAATCCCATCATCGGCCCACCAACTAGGTAGGCATAGTCCTCTATATTAGCACCACCTGCAAGCTCCACAAGCTCCCCAAGTGGCGTACCTATTGGCACTAGCACAGTTTTTGGCACATTTACAGCACCAGTTACTGTAACGTATTTTTGGGTAACGGGCTTGCTCTGTGCAATAGCGCAGTAAGCATTATAAATTGTTTCTACATTGAACACTATCACGCCAATATCTATAGGTATGCCACCAACTGGCACGGACTTTCCCAGTGCTTCATGTATAAGAACTACTTCGTCACCCATTGGATATACACTATCCAGTTGTTTTATGTCAAATATATCATAGTCTTTCATACAGTGCAAAACTGCCTGTACGGTTTTTTTATATTCCTCTTTTATGCAGACTACAACATTATTTATATTCAGTGTTTTTGCTATCATCTCTAGCGCTATTAGTATCTCCGAGGTTTTGTTTGCCAGCAACTGCTGATGTAGCGTTAGGAGTGGTTCACACTCTGCGCAGTTTAGTAGTATTGTGTCAGCCTTGGTATTTAGCTTTGCATAGCTTGGGAAACCAGCACCACCAGCACCCACAACACCATTATCTTTTAGTATAGTTTTTATCTGCTCAAAATCCATCTATATACAACCCCTTTTTCTTGTGGAGATGATAAAAAATAGCACCCCACAATTGTAATGTACATATTGCGAGGAGCTCTTATAATAGGTTAAAAATTATTGCAACCATCATCAATTATGCCAACAATAGTAACATCAATAGGTGCTTTTTCATTGCCACAACCAACTCTTGCAGCACTACCGGTAGCAAGCAATACATATTCACCTATGCCTGCACCAACATTGTCTACAGCAACCATTTTGCTTGGCTCACCATTTGTAAAAAGCGGCTCAACAACCATAAATTTACAACCCACTAGGTTATCATTTTTTCTGGTAGATACTACACTACCCACTACTTTAGCTATAACCATAATTCTACCACACTTTCTAAATTACACAATCCTGACCTTGTCACCTGTTTTTATACCTGCGGCGTTGGCTTCATCAGTGTCAAAATGTATCTCTGTGGTAAAAGTTTCATCCACCCTTGCTTTTACATTGTTAAATACAATCGAACGCACGCCCTCTGTAGCTACCTTTATCATATCTCCGTCTTTTATGCCCAGTTGCTGTGCCGATTGTGGTGAAAAATGTGCATGACGTGCAGCAATTATCATACCCTCGCTCAGCGTTACCGAGCCTGCGCTACCAACAATAGTAACGGGGGCAGAGCCTTTTATGTCACCGCTATCTCTTACAGGTATCTTTATCTTTAGCTTTATAGCATCGCTTGCCGATACTTCTATTTGGCTATTTTTCCTTGTAGGACCAAGCACACGTACTTTCTCCATAGTCTGCATAGCTTGTGAGATTATGGTTACAGTTTCTGTACAGGCATATTGCCCTCCCATAAGCTCTTTATGCTTGGTAAGTGTGTACCCAGCGCCAAATAATTTTTCTACGTCCTGCTGTGTTAGATGTACATGACGTGCAGAAACGCCTACTTCCAGCATATTGCTATCCGTAGTAATATCTGTACCCATTTCTTTTATAACTGATAAAACTATATCTTCAATCTGCTTATTATTCATAATTACAACTCGCTTCTGCTCTTGAATTTAGTAGTATTTCAGTGCAACGTATATACCCTGTGTGACAAAATATCAGCACAGGATATACACATGCCACATATAAAATTTTTATTTAATAGTTGGGATAATAAGCTCAACATCGGAGTGTGGACGTGGGATAACATGTGTGGAAACAAGCTCTCCTAGACGTTGTGCACTCTCGCTACCTGCATCTACAGCAGCTTTTACAGCACCTACATCACCACGTACCATTACAGTAATAAGTCCGCTACCTATTTTCTCTGTACCCATTAGTGTAACATTTGCAGCTTTACACATTGCATCAGCAGCCTCTATCGCTGCTACAAGACCTCTAGTTTCTATCATTCCAAGTGCTTCGTATGCCATTTTTTTGACCTCCTTAACAGTCGTCTTTTTTACTATTTGTTTTGTTGTATTTGTTTGCTTTTTATTGTTGGTATCAACAGCAGGTGTGTTGCCCTGCTCAGGTTTAATATCTGCCATCAAACCACTCTCTTTCTTATTTGAATTTTTCTGCGCTCATCTCAACCAGCCTTACAATTTCTTCATGCGGTCTAGCTATAACATAGGAAGAAACAGGCTTTTTAATACCTTGGTTATTTGCAGCGTCAACAGCAGCTTTAACAGCCGAAACATCACCACTTATGATGATGGTCACAAGCCTACCGCCAAGTTTACGCTCCCATGTTACCATTTGCACATCAGCTGTTTTGCACATTACATCAAGTGCCACAGTAGCAGCTACTACTCCTGTGATTTCTACAAAACCATATGATTTAGCCATAGTTCACCACACCTTACTTTATTTGATGCCTGGTAGTATTTTTTCAACATCTTGATGTGGACGTGGGATAACATGTGTTGCTACTAGCTCGCCAAGGTTTTGTGCAGCTGCACTACCTGCCTCAACAGCAGCTTTTACAGCGCCTACATCGCCACGTACCATAACAGTAACAAGACCGCTACCTATTTTCTCTGTACCTACAAGTGTTACCTCTGCAGATTTTGTCATTGCATCAGCAGCCTCTATCGCCGCTGTAAGACCTCTAGTTTCTATCATTCCAAGTGCTTGTTGTGCCATAATTATTTCCTCCGTAAAATTATTAATTTTTATCGAATGCGTTTAGTTTTAGCATTTTGTCCGTATCTTCTGTAGGGTTTGCGATAATATGTGATGTAACAACACCTGTCACACTCTGTGCTACCTGTTTTGCAGCCTCCAGTGCAGCAGTAACAGCGGAAACATTCCCACGGAATTTTATTGTTACAAGTAGTGGCACTGGTAGGGCATCTGCATTGGCTGGTTTGTTTTTATCAAAGTTTTCCAAAACTACGTCGGCAGCTTTGCAACCAGCATCAGCAGCTGCAAATGCACAGGTAAGCCCGAACACTTCCAGTATAGCTACTGCTTCTTTTTTCATAATCGGTGTACCTCTGCTTATTTATTGATAACTGCTATTTTAAGCCCAGTCATCTCCAAGTTTTTCCTGTGTGCGTCGTTTATTTCTTCTAGGCTGTATGTGTCGGTGATTAGCTCATCAATTGGTAGCCCAAGTTTTTTTGCACTTTTTACAAAGTCAAATGATGTAGCGTAATCACGCAGTGTATACACCCATGAGCCCACAACAGTTAGCTCTTTTGCGCAAATATCAAAATGTGGGTTTATACTAGCGTTGCCACCGTCCATAAAGAAACCAAGCTCGCATAGTCCGCCACCATTGCGTATAAATTTATAGATGTTTGCATGTGCTATTGGTGAGCCTGTGCATTGGAAAGCAAAATCAGCAAAATGTCCACCGAAAGTTCCTTGTACTGCCTCTGTTAGTGCCTCTAGCCCTGTGTGGTCCTTGAAATTTACTGTGTTTGTAGCGCCAAGTTTTTTTGCAAACTCCAGCCTGCCAGCCTCGCCATCTACTGCTGTTATATTTGCTATACCCATAGTAGCAAGTATCGCTATGCAGATAAGACCTATAGGCCCACAGCCCTGTATCACCACTCGGGAGTTAAACTTTAGTATACCTGTAGTTTTTGCGCGCTCCACTGCGTGTATTAGCACTGCAATAGGCTCTATTAGTATTCTGGAATATAGGTCAAGCTCGCTTACATTAAAGATAGTAGAGCCACCTCTTATTAGTATGTAGTCCGCAAACCAGCCGTTAAAGTGAATATCGTCATCTGGTAGTAGTCCGTATACATCAGCACCGCCAACATTTTGTTTGTTTAGGTCAAACATTGTTATGTCTGGGTTATCTTTAAATATCATACAGGACACAACTTTGTCGCCCACGCTAAGTGATTTTCCAGCACTATCGCACTGAACATTCTTACCCATTTTTACTATCTCGCCTGTACCCTCGTGGCCTAGTACCACAGGTATCAGTGAGAATGGGTCGCGTTTGAACTCATGTGCATCTGTTCCACAAACACCACAACCCTCTACCTTAACAAGAATATCGTCATCGCCAACCTCTGGCAAGTCAAACTCTTTAATCTCATATTGTTCAAGTGATGTCAGCATTGCAACACGTGCTTTTTTGGGTATCTCTTTGGATGAGCTTGCTACAGGAGTATCTTTCATGTTCGCTATAACCTGTTTTATAATCTCATCAATATTAATATTTTTCTCCACCAACTATACCTCCTTATTTGATAGACAATTTTTCCGACATAACACATCTGCGACTCTTGGTAAATGTTGATGCGCTAGTTAGTCCCTCGCCTGTTCTACTAGCAATGGTGAATGTACAATAGCCCTCACCACCAAATCCAAGTGCTGCATATGATGGTGCATTTTTCACCAAGATTGCTGTGTCTATTTCTTTTGCATAGTATGTGATATTATCTATATTACTAGAATGAATATGTGCAGAGTGCTTGTTTCCATGCTCTAGCCAAACAGCCTGCTCCACTGCATCATAGAAGTCATCTGCAACCACCATACCCAGTATAGGCATCATCAGTTCTTCTTCTATTAGTGGGTGCTCTTTTTCGCCCTTGAACACTATACAACGGATATTATCCGGGGCATCTACACCTATCATCGATAACAATGTTCTTGCATCTTTGCCCACACATTTGCGGGAGAGTTTGCCATCTGGCAATACAGTTTGTGCAAGTAGCTCTTGCTGAGCGTCGCTTAGAAGATAACAGCCTTGCTCATTCACCATGTATTCCATTAGCTCATCTGCTATCGCCCTTACTGCCACTATCTCTTTCTCTGCAATACAGGGTAGGTTGTTATCAAATGTGCAGCCATCGACTATATCTTTAGCAACTTTGCGAATATTTGCAGTTTCATCTACCACAACAGGTGGATTGCCAGCACCTGCGCCTATTCCACGCTTGCCACTGGATAGTACAGCAGTTACCACACCGGGGCCACCAGTAGCCGCTATCAGGTGTATGTCACTATCTTTCATCATAATAGCACTGCTATCCATTGTGGGTTTATCTATGCTTGTTGCTATGTTGTCTGGGCCACCAACTTCTAGTGAGGCTTCGTTCAAAAGACGTATAGCAAATAGCGAAGTTTTTATAGCAGATGGGTGTGGATTGAACACAACTGTATTACCTGCTGCCAGCATACCTATTGTGTTGCAGATTATTGTTTCGCTTGGGTTTGTCGAGGGTGTAATTGCACCTATGACACCAAATGGCCCACGCTCTACCAAAGTCAGCCCATTATCACCACTCCACGCTGTGGTTGTGATATCTTCTGTGCCTGGGGTTTTGTCTGCCACCAGATTATGCTTTGCTATCTTGTGTGGCACATTGCCCATACCAGTTTCAGATACACCAAGCTCTGCAAGCTCTTCTGCGTTTTCTCTTGTTTTTCGGCGTATCACAGATATAATTTCCTCACGCTTAGCAATTGGCATTCGCCTAACAACTTTTTGTGCAGTTTTTGCTGCATCTATCGCCGACTGCATATCGCTAAAAACACCTAGCTGTGCTACCTGATTATTTTCTTTATTCATCTGTGCAAGCACTTGTTTTACAACATTTTGCACCAGAGTTTCGTTTATTGACAAGGGTGATACTTCCTTTCAACTAATTTTGCTATATGCAGTTATCTTAGCTGTTCCAAAACTTTCTTTGTGATAGTTGCAATAAGCTCAGCAGAAACATCTGCATTATCAGTGCTACTAGTGCTTTGGCAAAGGTCTGCAGGGTGTTTACCTGGTATTCCCATTTGTCTGCGGATTTCATATAGTTGTTCGATTTGGTTTTTATCAAACTCTTTTGGTCCGCCAAGCATTTTGGATTTGTATAGTAGCTCTGCATAAAACTCAACAGACTCCATTTTGTGGTAAGCAGATAGTAGGTCGCCACTCCAAGTTAGAGCGCCGTGGCTCTCAAGTAGCACTGCATCATAGTATGGTAGGTATTTCTCAATATTATCTGGGATTTCCATAGTGGATGGTGTGCCGTACTCCGCTATAGGAACAGAACCAAGAGCTATAACTGCCTCTGGCATAATTGGCTGGTTAAGAGGGATGCCTGCAATAGCAAATGCTGTAGCAAAAGATGGATGTGCGTGAACAACTGCGTTTACATCTGAGCGTTTTTCGTATACACGAAGGTGCATTTTTATCTCACTAGATGGTTTGAAGCCTTTGTTTGCTTGGAGAATATTTCCTTTAGCATCAACTTTGCATATGTATTCAGGTGTCATAAAACCTTTGGAAACACCTGTTGGTGTGCACAAAAATTCATTTGCAGAGATTTTTACAGAGATATTACCATCGTTTGCTGCCACCATATTTCTGTTGTAAATTCTTTTACCTATTTCACATATTTGCTTTTTGATTTCTAATTCGTTAATCATTGTTTTTCTCCTGTTCTTGTTGTTTTGTGTTTGATTTAATATTATGATATCACATAAAACAACATAAATCAATACTTTTTTGAAAATTTTCTTGATTTATGTTTGTGTAACGGAACAAATCTCACATCCTAGGCTATTTTTCGCATAATCCAGTATTGCATAAACAGCTGCCTGTACCTGTGACACAGTGCCTGTTAGGATAAAAGAGCCATTTTCGCTACAATTGAGCTGTGCAACACAAACTCCAGAAACCTTAACACCAACATCTGCATATATAATAGCAGTTTGTGCAGGGGTTACGGTAAGTACTGCTATTGATGTATTGCCACTTTCGTGCATATTTGGCAGGTTAAGCGCATCCAAAACACTTTTGTCCGGGCTTGCTATTATGTGTGCAAGTGTAACCTGTTTACCCGGTACTTGCTCCTGTACTATTCTTTGCTTATGTTCAAACATTTCTACACTACCCCCCTATCCTACATACTAGAGAGGTTTTGCTTGTTATCATATCGCGAAAGTTATTCATTTGCTCGCTACTAGGTGATGTGATATTCTCTAGCGCATAACCCCTACCCAGCCCATTATATTTATCAAGACCATAGTTGTGGTAAGGGAGCAAGTGTATTTCCTCGACATTTGGTAACCTCTCAGCAAATTGCGCAATGTCCATTATCTCACGCTCACTACAGTTAAATGTAGGGATAATGGGTACACGTATTATCAGTTTTGTCAGCCCACTTTTTGCTATCTTTACTGCATTTTCTAGCATCAAGCTGTTTTCTTTGCCTGTAAATGCACGGTGCTTGGAGGCATCTATATGCTTTATATCCATTAGGAAAGTATCTATGTATGGCAAAATACCCTCAAGAATATCCCAGTTTGCACAAGCAGTGCTCTCGATAGCTGTGTTTATGCCCTCTCGCTTACTCTGGCACAGCAACGCCCTTGCAAAGCGTGGTTGTGATAGACACTCCCCACCGGATAATGTCATACCACCGCCAGAACGTTGGTAGTAGCGTCTATCTTTTTTCACCATATCCAGCACATTCGCCACGGAAATATCTTCTCCGATAACCTTGGGTACACCACTAACCAGCATATTTTCTATAGCATAGTCCTGCGACTCTGGGTTGCAACACCATTTACAGGCAAGCACACAGCCTTTTAGGAACACAACTGTGCGGATACCGTCGCCATCATGTATGGAAAAACGCTGTATATCAAATATTCTGCCGACAACATCATTGCAGTTTTCGTCCATCAGATATTCTCACCTCCCTGTAAAGCCTTGCTCTGTTCTTCTTATAATATCATCTTGTAACGAGCGTGACAGAGTAGTGAATAGTGCACTATAGCCAGCCACACGCACCACCAAACCTTTGTGCTGTTCTGGGTGCTGTTGTGCTTCCAAAAGAGTTTCTCTATTAACTACATTGAACTGCATATGCATGCCTTTTTGGTCGAAGAAACCACGTATAAGTGCCACAAATTTCTCAAGACCACCCTCTCCACTAAGTGCTGATGGATGGAATTTTTGGTTAAACAACGTGCCGTTGGATGCAATGCAGTGGTCAAGCTTTGCTACCGAGTTACACGCAGCAGTAGGCCCATTTACATCACGCCCAGATGACGGAGAAACGCCGTCTGCAACAGGGGTATATGCATATCTAGCGTCTGGTGTTGCGCCTGTTTGTGCGCCCAGTGGCACATTTGCCGATACTGGGTATAGACCTGCTTGGAACTGTCCCCCACGTGGGTTTTTATACTCTTGTAGTGGCTTTGTATAAAGATATGCTACCTCACGTGCAATCTCGTCCACTGCTGGTATATCATTGCCGAACTTGTCTGTTTTATCAAGCAAATTATATATACGCTCACACAGCTCAACGTCGCCGTTACCACCACTGTGTGCAGATACTGTTCTTACAATCTGCTCTATTTCTGTGTCACTAGGTGTGTATCCTTGTGCTATAAGCTCTGCCACTACCTTTGCAGTGGACTCCACAATCGCTTGCTCACCAACAGATTTTCCGTAGTTTAGTTTTAGTACTTTGTCCAGCTCCACCAAAGTGAACTCTTGTTTTTCGTACACCATCTCTTTTATACCATGTAGGGAGTCTGCAACATTTGCTATACCAAAACCTTGCGGCCCTGTGAAATTATATTTTGCACCACCCTGCTCTGCTGTTTTCCCTGTGCTTATACAGCTCTCCACCATACACGCCAAAAACGGCAGTGGCGCACGCTCCTCATGGGCTTTATCCACACTATTATCAGCATTTACAAGTAGAGAAATTTGGTGTTCCATTTGCTCTTTGTATGCATCAAAGAATTTTTCATATGTATCCAGCTCCCATAGCTCGCCTGTTTGGATACTTACTTTTTTGCCTGCGTGATAGCCATTGGAAAAAACAAGCTCCAGTGGGCGACACATATTAAAGAAAGCAGCATCATGCCAGCCATGTGTTTTTCCGCCAACCTGTGGCTCTACACAGCCGATAATGCAGTAGTCACGTGCCTCTTGCAGTGTAGCACCACGGCTCATCAGGCTCTCTATTATTATTTCATCATTGTAATATGCAGGTAGCCCTATGCCCGTTCTGCTCAGCTTTGCAGCGGCGATTAGCAGTTCATGCTCAGAGCCATTCCACACTCTTATTGATAAACTAGGCTGTGGCAGGAACACGTGCTCTGCTGCGCGTATACACATAAATGACAAGGTGTTTGTAGCATCTCTGCCATCGGCTGTTTGTCCACCAACGATAAGGTTCTGGAACAGGCTATACCCTGCAAACCCCTCTGCTGATACTGCATCACGGCATTTATTTAGGTCGTTTAGCTTAACCCATATACAGTCCACTAGCTCCTGAGCAAAGTTTATATCCAGTTGCCCTGCGCTACAGTCTTTCTCGTAGTATGGGTACATGTATTGGTCAAACCTACCAGGAGAGATGGAATGTCCACTGGACTCCACCTGTATCAAATGTTGCACAAACCAAAAGCTTTGGCAAGCCTCATAAAAGCTTGTTGCGCCATATTTAGGTACATTTCGGCAGTTGCTTGCTATTTGCATCAGCTCGGCTTTTCGTGATGTGTCACTGCAATTTGTCGCCATATTCTCTGCAAGGTCTGCATAGCGCTCGGCATATAGTATCGCTGCATCACAGCTTATTATAACTGCCTGCAAAAAGCTACTGCGAGCAGCGTAGTCACCATCTCCAACTTTGCATTTTGCAAGCTCAGCCTCGGCTTCTTTTTTTATGCCATCATAGCCCATTTCCAGCACTTTGTCGTACTGCACACAAATATGCCCAACACCATTATAGTAGTAGTTGCCTACGGTGAAGATATTCGCTTCCATAGCTGTTACAGTTTCCTCCGCCATATATGAAAACGCAAGCTCACTGGTAGTTTTACCCTCCCAATACGCATTCACTTCTCGCAGTTCCTGTTTTACAGTGTCGGAGATATAGAAAGGGTCTGCACTGCGTGTTGCAACTGTTTCAAACTCAGCTTCCAGCCATTTATAGGAAAACTCTGGGAAAGTCTGACAACCACGTGGTGCAATAGTCGCACTACCAACTATTAGCTCGTGTGGGCGTATAATCACAGGGATATTTTGCAGGATATGCATAAACGCCTTTGCTTTTCGTAGAATAAGCGGCTGATTTTCTGTCATCTTGAAAGACTGCGTTATCAGCTTTGCTCTGGCAGATTCTATCTCTGGCATTTTCTCATACAAGTGCTCCACTAACATAGATATTCTCTGTGTTTTTGCAACATCTTGGCTTTGATATTTACTCATTGTACCTCCTTATGCATCTACAAGGTTTGCTGTATCCCTTGCTATCATCATTTCTTCGTCCGTTGGTATAACCAGTGTTCTCACTCTTGCTCCACTTGTGGATATATCGGAATTAGTTTTAAATCTAGCGTTGTTTACTCCCTCATCAATGTCTATGCCAAGATAATCTAGCTCATCACAGACATTTTTGCGTACAAAGCTACTATTCTCACCTATACCCCCAGTGAATACTAATGCATCTATGCCATTCATGGCAGCTACATATGCACCTATATATTTTTTTATGCTGTATGCAAGTATCTCTAGTGCTATTTGTGCGCGTTCATTACCATTTTCTGCGGCAGTTTCTATATCACGCATGTCGGAGGATACTCCAGACACACCAAATAGCCCAGACTTTTTATTTAGTATGCTGTTTAGTTCCCCAGCAGATACTCCCAGTTTTTCTTGCAAATAAGTAGCAATGCCCACGTCCAAGTCGCCACAGCGTGTACCCATCACAACACCTGCTATCGGCGTAAAGCCCATGCTGGTATCTATAGAAACACCATTTTTCACAGCCGTTATCGATGAGCCATTGCCTAGGTGGCATGTTACTATTTTCAGGCTATCCAGTGGTTTTCCCATAAACACAGCTGCTTGCTCGGCAACATATTTGTGGCTTGTGCCATGGAAACCAAAACGTCTAACCCTGTGTTCTTCGTAATACTCATATGGTAGTGGGTAAAGATATGCATGTCTGGGCATTTGTGCATGGAAAGTGGTATCAAAAACTGCAACATTCGGCACATTCTCGCCAAATAGCGCAAGCGAGCTCCTTATACCCTGTACAATAGCAGGTGTATGCAGTGGTGCAAGTGGGGACAGGCTCTCAATCTTTTGTAGTGCATCACTATCAATTATAGCGCTTTGCAAAAACAGCTCTCCACCATGTGCTACCCTGTGCCCTATCGCAGTTATCTGAGATATGTCGCCCAGCACTGCGTTCTCACCATTTATAATCATCTCCATAGTTTTTGCTAGTGCCACCGTATGTGTTGCAAGCTCCATTGGAACACTAATGTCACATTTTTCGGTTTGATAGTTCACAATACCCTCTGGCAGACCTATTTTTTCGCATATACCTTTACAAACAACTTTTTCGTTTGCTATATCTACTAATTTATATTTCAATGAACTAGAACCGCTGTTAATAACTAAAATCAACACAAAACTACTCTCCTGTACCGTTTTTGTTTTATTATATCACACAAAACAACACAAGTCCACCCAAAACAAGATTTTTATTTTATAAAATTAGTTGAATTTTATGTGCAAAACTGTCAAAACAACTAAATACCACAAGCAAACAAAGAACTACCCACACAGCTATTAGTTTTCTGCTATGTGGGTAGTTTCATATTATTATATATTTTCTTTTTCTATGAGATAGTGCTCTTTGCGGTATTTGGAGGGACTTTGAGAAACAATGCGTGTAAACTGTGCTGTAAAATTACTCTCCCCAGAAAAACCAACATACAGCCCTATACTCCCTGTCGTCCACTTAGTTGTGCATAGTAGCTCTTTTGCTTTTGTTATACGGTAATGCAGTAAGTAGTCATACGGGGTAGTGCCTAAATACTGCCTGAACATCCTGATAAAATAGTACTTAGATAAATGCACTTTCTCTGCTAGGTCGTCTACTTTTATATCCTCACGGTAATGACTACGAATATATTTTGCAGTACCCAAAATACTTTCTCTGCGACCTGTATCGCTATCGTTTTCATTGAGCTTTATGTTTGCCAACATTTGTAGTATTTGGTGTATCGACATGCAAATATCCAAACTTTGAGCAATGGTGTTCTGCTTAACATTTGCCAGTATAAGCTCAAAAAGCTCGCTAAGTTCTTCTTTATTAGGAGAAAAAACAGCAACTGGGCTATTACTAAAAATTTGCTGTATTGCACGAACTCCATCGCCATTTATATGTAGCCAGTAATGACGCCAGAGCGTGCACCCTTTTGCAGTTGCATAGCGCTGATAACTTCGGCAGTCAATCAAAACACAGCTACCCTGTATTAGCTTTATCTTGTTATCATTATAAAGTAGCTCTCCCTCACCCTCCACGGTGTACACCAGCCAGTAGGTGTCCTTGTGGTCACGCTCAGTAAAAAATTTTTCGCACGCATAAAAATCGCCTGCTTCGCTACATACAAAAGGTAGCTCCGTGGCAGTCTCGTTCGGTGTTGCATATTTCCACACTGACTTTTTTTCCACATCCATACAATAATTAAGCATGCTACCCTCCCACAGCAATATTTCTACATAATACTGCAATTTACAGAATTTTTATATCAACATATCGCTATTGTACCCTATTTACAACAAGATTTCAATATATCAAACAAAATATCTTCTACCGCAATATTATA
>CAYJFF010000004.1:0-20234 GCA_964369345.1 uncultured Oscillospiraceae bacterium | reverse complement strand
ATTTACAACAAGATTTCAATATATCAAACAAAATATCTTCTACCGCAATATTATACAAGTATGTGCAAAAGCTCAGATGACTATCTCTTTCATCTGAGCTTTTGTTATAAGCAAGCTATTTTCTTAGACAGCATCAATAGCACTTACTATACCTTTTACATATTCTTCGACTTTTTCGGGAGAGCTCTCGCCATAGCTTTCTATAATTTTAACAATAGCCGAGCCAACAATAACTCCGTCCGCTTTTTCTGACATTTTCTTTGCTTGTTCTGGTGTTGAAATTCCAAAACCAATAGCTACTGGCAAATCTGTTGTTTCTCTCACGAGCTTCACCATGCTATCAATATCTGTCGCTATATTTTGTCTCACGCCTGTAACACCCAAAGAAGAAACAAGATAGATAAAACCACTGGCATTTTTGGCAACCATTTTTATTCTCTCTTTTGATGTTGGTGCAATGAGAGAAATAAAATCAACCCCATATTTTTCAAAAATCTCTGAGAACTCCTCTTTTTCCTCAAATGGAACATCTGGCAAAATTATTCCACTCATGCCAATTTCCTTGCATTTTTTTGCAAATTTTTCTATCCCATAAGAGTACACAATATTTGCATATGTCATGAAAACCAGTGGTATTTTTACATCCAGTGTGGCTACCATATCAAAAATATTATCGGTGGTGATATTGTTGCTCAGTGCACGCATATTTGCTGACTGTATAACAATGCCTTCGGCGGTAGGGTCGGAAAAAGGGATACCAAGCTCTATTATGCTCGCACCTGATTTTTCAAGTGTGTAAACCAGCTCTTTTGTAGTTTCTAAGTTAGGGTCACCACAAGTAATAAATGGAATGAACCCTTTTTTGTTGTTAAATGCTTCGGTTATTCTGCTCATTCCGAAATCTCCCTTCCTTTATATCTTGCGACAGATAGGCAGTCTTTGTCGCCTCTACCCGATAAATTTATAACTATAACTTTGTCTTTATCCATTTTCGGTGCAATTTTCATTGCATAAGCGATTGCATGCGCACTCTCTATCGCTGGAATAATGCCCTCTACTCTTGACAAATATTCAAAAGCCTGCACTGATTCATCATCAGTAATGGGTACATATTCTGCACGGCCGATATCATGTAAATTTGCGTGTTCTGGGCCAATTCCAGGGTAGTCAAGCCCCGCCGAAATTGAATAAACAGGCGCAATTTGACCATATTCATCTTGGCAAAAATAGCTTTTCATGCCATGAAAAATCCCAAGCTTGCCAGTTGCTATAGTTGCTGCTGTGTCAGCAGTGTTCACGCCTCTCCCTGCCGCTTCACAGCCTATTAGTTTTACATCTTTATCTTCAATAAAGTTATAAAAAGCACCAATCGCGTTAGAGCCACCACCAATGCACGCAATTACTGTATCTGGTAGTTTACCCTCTTTTTCTAGGCACTGCTCCTTGATTTCCTTTGAAATAACTGCCTGAAAATCCCTAACAATAGTTGGGAATGGATGAGGCCCCATAACAGAGCCAAGCACGTAATGTGTGTCTGAAATTCTTGATGTCCACTCACGCATAGTTTCAGAAACTGCGTCTTTTAGCGTTGCAGTTCCACTGGTAACAGGGTTTACTTTCGCACCTAAAAGTTCCATTTTATAGACATTTAGCGACTGTCTTTCGCAGTCCTCTTTGCCCATAAAAATCTCACATTCCATGCCAAAAAGTGCCGCTGCTGTTGCTGTTGCAACTCCATGTTGGCCTGCTCCTGTTTCTGCTATAATCCTAGTTTTTCCCATTTTGTGCGCTAGAAGAACTTGACCCAATACATTGTTTATTTTGTGAGAACCTGTATGGTTTAGGTCCTCTCTTTTTAAATAAATTTTTGCTCCACCAAGGTCTTTAGTCATTTTTTCAGCAAAATATAGCCTTGACGGACGACCTGTGTATTCATTAAACAACTCAGCAAGTTCTTTGTTGAATTCCTCGTCGTTTTTATAAAATTCGTACGCTTTCTCAAGCTCGATTACAGCATTCATCAAAGTTTCTGGTATATACTGCCCACCATGAACGCCAAATTTTGTTTTATTCATCTTTACCACTCCTGACTATATCGATTATCTCTTTTATTTTCGCGAGATTTTTTATTTTTTCTGTTTCTACACTGCTACTTAAATCAACTGCGTATGGATTAAATTTATTAATTGCTGTTCCGATATTCTCTGCACTTATGCCACCTGCTAGGACAAACATTTTATCAAAGTTTTCTATTATCCCCCAGTCAAAAACCTCGCCTGTTCCATAGCCATTATCAAGCAAAACCATATCAGCAATAGAGTTCTTTGCCTGCTCCAAATCGCTAACGTCCCTTATTTTGAAACTTTTCCAAATTTCAGTATCTGGGATTTTTTCACGCAAACACTTAATAAAGTCATTATCCTCACTTCCATGGAGCTGAATTATATCACAAAATTCGGCAAATTCCACTATATATTCAATAGGCTTATCAACAAAAACACAGACAGATTTTATACTTTTGTCCAGCTGTGAAATCAATTTTTTTGCCATGTAAAAATCTATACTCCTATGGCTTTTGGGAAAGTCAATTATAAATCCTGCAAAATCTGGCTTTGTGACATTTACATACTCAATATCTACTTCTCGAAAAAGCCCACAAATTTTAATTTTGCTCATAATCATGCTCCTTAATCGTTTGTATAAAGCGCTTTATATCCTTAGAACGCATTAGCGCCTCACCGATTAACAGGGAGTTTGCTCCATTTTTCACAAGATTTATTCCGTCATTCGGTGTTGCAATTCCACTTTCTGCAACATAAATCACACCACTTGGGATAAAGCTTTTTAGTTCAGCCGAATTATTCAAGTTTACAGAAAAATCCTTTAAGTTTCTGTTGTTCACTCCGATTATTCTTGCACCACATCTTTTTGCAGTCGCTATTTCACTTTCATCATGGGTTTCTACAAGTGCTGATATGCCCAAATCATCGCAAATTTCTAGATACTGTCTTATCTGTGTTTCGCTTAAAATTGCAACAATTAGCAAAACTGCATCTGCACCCATAACTTTTGCTTGGTATATTTGGTACTCATCTACCGTGAAATCTTTTCTTAACATAGGAATGTCAACTTTTTGCCTGATTTCTCTAAATATTTCATCACTACCCAAAAACCATTTAGGCTCTGTTAGTACCGAGATACAGTTCGCCCCATTTTTTTCGTAGTCCATGGCTATCTCTAAATACGGAAATTCTTCCGAGATAACACCCTTTGATGGAGAAGCTTTTTTCACCTCACATATCAGGCTTGGGAATTCAGCGCTCAAAGCTTTTTCAAACCTAAATTCGCCTTTAGGAGTGCTTAACGCTAGAGCTTTCATATCATCTAGACAAGTAATCTTTTTATCTTCCGATACTCTCGTTTGTGCAAATTGCGCAAGTTCATCTAAAATCAAAACTACACCTCCTAGCTGTTGGAAAGCCTGATAAATTCTTCTAGTTTCGCCATAGCTTTTCCGCTGTCCAAAATCTCTTCAATTTCTACAATCGCCTGTTTAAAATCTATATTATCTCTGGAAATATATAGTGCTGCTGCTGAGTTTAAAACTACCGCATTACGTTTTGCACCTTTTTCTCCGCTTAAAACTTTTCTGGTTATTTCGGCATTTTCCTGTGCAGTGCCTCCTAGCAAATCCGACTTATCACACAAGGCAAAGCCATATTCTGCTGGGTTTATTTCGTAGGTTTTATACCAGCCACCTCTAATTTCACAAACTTTTGTAGGTGCAGAAATCGAAATTTCATCAAGTCCATCTGTTCCATAAACTACCATAGCACGTTTAACGCCAAGCCTTGTCAAAACTTCTGCAAGTGGCTCTACTAGGTTCTCGTCATACACTCCCATAAGCTGCATGCTGGCACCTAATGGGTTGGAAAGTGGGCCTAGGATATTGAAAATCGTCCGAATTCCCAGTTCTTTTCGTACAGGGGCAACATTTTTCATCGCACTGTGATATAGTGGCGCAAAAAGAAAACAAATGCCTATATCATCTAGTAATTTCATGCTTTTTTCTGGTGGTACATTTATATTCACGCCCAACGCCTCCAAGACATCGGCAGCGCCACATTTACTAGACGCAGCTCTGTTACCATGCTTTGCGACAGGAACTCCAGCGCTCGCTAAAACTATTGCAGATGTTGTTGAAATGTTAAAAGAATTCGACTTGTCGCCACCTGTACCAACAATTTCGAGCACGTCTTTATCATTGAGTAGTTTTGTGGCATGTGTGCGCATATTTCTTGCAGAAGCAACTATTTCCTCTATCGTTTCACCTTTCATCGCAAGTGCTGTTAGGTATGAGCCTATTTGAACATCCGTTGTTTTTCCGCTCATGATTTCATCCATGACATCATACGCCATCTCCGAGCTCAGGCTTTCTTTATTCAACAATTTTAGTATTGCATCTTTAATCATGGTTTACCTCCAAAAAATTCTTGATTAGTGTTTTCCCACAAGGAGTTAGTATTGATTCTGGGTGAAACTGCACCCCAAAAACTGGATATTTAGTGTGTTCAACAGCCATAATTTCACCATCTTCTGCAACAGCAGTTACAGATAGTTCGCTGGGCATAGTACTTGCGAGCGCTGATAAAGAATGATATCTTGCTACCAAAAAATCACCATCTATCCCCTTAAACAAACTGCTATTTTTAGGTGTAATTTTGGATTGTTTACCGTGCATAACCTCTTTTGCATAACTAATTGTTGCTCCAAATGATTCGCAAATAGATTGATGACCTAAACAAACTCCAAGCATAGGGTATTTAGTATGGAGTTTGTTTATAACTTCAAGACAAATGCCTGCATCTTTGGGTCTTTTGGGGCCTGGTGATAAAATTATATGTGTAGGTGCTAGTTCATCTATCTGCTCAACTGTCATTTCATCATTTTTTATAACTGTTACGTCAGGGTTTATTTCTCCTATCGCTTGATATAGGTTGTATGAAAAGCTGTCAT
Organism: uncultured Oscillospiraceae bacterium; assembly: GCA_964369345.1. Lineage (GTDB taxonomy): Bacteria > Bacillota > Clostridia > Oscillospirales > Ruminococcaceae > Angelakisella. The sequence continues at coordinate 15,218 of CAYJFF010000004.1, read as the reverse complement.
AATTGTCTATTATCAATACCATTTTTATTCCTCCAATACCGAAACTACTGATTTAGCTTTATTTATACATTCTTCGTATTCACTTGCAGGGTCAGAATCCATTACAATTCCAGCTCCAGAGCGAATGAAAATTTTATTATTCTTTTTAAACGCAAGCCTTATTGCAATACAGGTATCGATATTTCCATTAAAGTCCAAATATCCGATAGCACCACCATAGATACCACGTTTTTCATTTTCAAGCTCGTCGATAATTTCCATAGCGCGAATTTTGGGTGCGCCAGATAATGTACCAGCAGGGAGAATTGCATCTACTGCGTCCAGTGCATCTTTGTCACACTTAACAGTTCCTGTAACTGTAGAGCCGATATGCATAACAGTGGAGAACTTGAGTACTTTCATATATTCTTCCACATTAACTGTCCCAAACTCGCTTATTTTACCGATATCGTTCCTGCCCAAATCTACAAGCATATTGTGTTCTGCAATCTCTTTTTTGTCAGCTAGCAGTTCCTTTTCCAGCCTCAAATCCTCTTCTTGTGTCGCACCTCTACGTCTTGTGCCAGCCAGTGGGTATGTCATCACTTTTTTCTCCACAACTTTCACCAAGGTTTCTGGAGATGCACCAGCCATTTCTATATCATTACTAGAAAAATAGAACATATATGGCGAGGGGTTTTTCTTTTTCAGCTTTTTATAAATATCAATCAAGCTTCCGCTAAAATTTGCAGAAAGTCTGTTTGACAATACAACTTGGAAAATATCGCCCTCAAAAATATACTGCTTTGCACGTTCTACCATTTCCATAAATTTTTCTTTGTTAAAGGTAGGAGTAATTTCGGATAATAGCTTACCTTTTTCTTCTACAACACTTGCACCTTTTTCGATAATATTCTGCATTTTCTCAAGTTCTAGACACGCCTTATTATAGTTTTCTGCCAGATTATCTGTGGCTATATTGACAACTAGAATAATTTTATTAAGAAGATTATCAATTGCAATAACTTTATCAAAAAGCATTAGGTCTACATCATTAAAGTTCTCTTCATCATTTGCGTTGATTTTTAGTTTTGGCACGCTGTACTTAATAAAATCATACGAAAAATATCCAACCAAACCACCTGTGAACGGAGGAAGATTTTCAATTTTAGGGCTTTTTCTTTCATCTAAAATCTGTCTAATAAATTCATGGGGAGTAGCGTCGTTGATTTCTATAGTCATTCCTGAGTTAATTTTAATATTGCCATCTTTTGCAGTTATTTCTAGAATAGGGTCAAAACCTAAAAAGCTATATCTACCCAGATTTTTGTTGTCCTCGCACGATTCTAGTATAAATACGTTTTTGCTGATATGCTTCAGTTTTTTATAGATGTCCATTGTGTCCACATTCAAAGCAAGAGACAAAGTAACAGGAACCGATTTGTAGTCCGTGTCTTTTAGTATCTCTTTCATTTGATTTAAGTCTGGATAATAAGCCATAGTAATCCCTCCATAATATATTTTTCTGTACAAAATAAAAAATCCCTGACAGAAATTAATCTGTCAAGGACGAGAATATAAAATACCCGTGGTACCACCTTGATTTGTGAATAAAAATCCACACACTCAGCGAAATGCTAACACATTTCCGACTACTTACGTAAGCCAATACGTCTTGGAATACTAGGGATTTCTCCTTTTGACCAAGCCCTCAGTGGTCCATTTAATAAGCAGTTACTGTCAGGATTACACCACCCCTGACTCTCTGTGAGTTCTTTTCTTATTTTTATCTCCACTTCAACGGTTTAATATATTGAATTTTGTTTATAATAACATATTTCGCCAGTAATGTCAAGTGCTAAAATTAGCTTTCGCACCTGAGCTGTTGTGCAAATTAAATCTCTGCAATCAAGCTACTCATTATCACACTTGTTCATTTTTCTATACTGCTGTGGTGTTACACCCTCTGACGCTTTAAATTTTTTGATAAAATTTGAGGTATGCATATAGCCAACATACTCGGATATATGTTGTACTGAGAGGTCGGTTTCTACTAACATTTTTTTAACAGTATTCAGTTTTAGCGTACCTATATAGTCCGATAGCGTTTCGCCAGTATTCTTTTTAAAGAAGTGACTTAGATTAGAAATAGTAACATTATACTCCACCGCAAGTGCTTTTATAGAAAATGTTGGTTCTAGATAGTTTTCGTTAATATTCTGCATAAATTCTTCAATAGACAGTTTTTTGCCGATACTTTGTGTGTTATCAAAAACAGAGTTTGCAATTTCTTTGATAAGTTCGGTCAGCACCTGTAGTGGGTCTTCTGCTATAGTGCCGTTATCATCAAATAGTCTATACAAATATTGGTTAAGCTTATTCTTTTTGCTCCAAGGGTATTCTTCGTACGACTTTATCGACTTTGACGCAATCTCAAAGCAAAAAATCCTAAGATTATTATAGTCCGAAATAGCTTTAAGGCTTAAAACAATGTCATTATAATAAAGTAATATGCTGTCAAAATCTTTTTGTGACACCGCAGTATTAAGCAGTTCGGATTGATACAAGATATTATTAATATCTGCCGAGCCTTTTTCTACAATATTTTTATACTGTGTAAATAATTCTGGTTCGTTGCAGTTAGCCTTGCACGCTGTCAAAGCCTGTTTATAACATTCGCTTATCATGCTATAGGAAGTCTTAAACTCACTGACACCTATTCCTTTTATTGTAATCTCAGCTATGCTTTTAACATCAGCAATAATATCATCGATAATAGACTTATCTGCACTGGGCGACGTTATCAAGATAGTTACTCTATTGCCATAATGTCCACGACATTCATAACAATTATATTCTTTTTGCTTAGACATTACATCCAGTGTATTTCTGGGCAACATTGTTTCAAACTCGAATATTATGCAAAGGAAATATGGTAGCTTAATCTCTATCCCTAGCATATCACATATATGAAAAACATCTTCTTTCTTTTGGTATGTAAAACTGGTGCTTAAAAGCTTTAGCACGAATGACTCTCGCTCGGTTTTTATATTCTCTAGCGCCACCTTGTTGCTAGAAATAGATATATCTTCAAGAAATGTGGACAAGTTTTCAAAATACTCACCAGATACCTCCATATCCAGACCCAAAGTTTCGATAGACCTATTGAGTTTTTGTATGGGGGTATAGTTATATTTTACAAAGAATGTTATGAGAATAATACCCAGTGCCAAGCTAGCCACGCAGTAAGCAAGATTGATTTGTATAGAAGAATAAAGCTCGTCTGTAATCACACTATATTCTGTGAAATAAATAACCTCTATATTATCGGCGCTCATTACTTTGGTGATAAAGTATTCTTCACCCTCTATACTTTCCATCTCTGCACTGGTATCTGTATTGGCTATAATGTCATTGCTATAATATAAAATTTCACCGTTATACTTAATTTTATAATGTGAATTTTCAAAAAAAGCTACAGGCGAAAACAATTCATCCAATACCTCTGTCTCCATAGTAAATATAAGGTTGGATACACTCTTGCTTCTGTCATTATAATCTGTTTCAAACGGTACAACGTACGAAATTAGCTCTACGTTCCTTCCAGATTGGTTCATAGTGTATATTGGTGTCCAATTAGTTTCTATGGTAGATAAGTATTGCCCTAGCTCATCTGGCATATTGCTCAAAGCCAAATAGTTATCCATCTGATAATTAGCAAGCCCTGTAATCATATCTGTGGTGCTACTATAAAAAAGAATTTCCTGAAAACCAGAACCTTGCATCAAGCTTTCTGCTAATGCCTCGGTTATATATACGTAATATCCAGCATCATCTTGAATATAGAAGTCATAAAACTGCTTTTCACCCTCCAGCACCAACTTAATGTTGCTGGCTGTATCCATTTTAATGCTAATCGCCTCTGTTACTTCTGATATTCCCTTAGTAATGTCACTGTTAATCTGGTTTAGCCTATTGGAGCTAAAAGTTGTAAGCATCAAAATCATCATAAATGATATAGGTACAGCCATTATTACAGTAAAAGAAAGTACGAATTTGAGCAATATGCTCTTGCTATGTTTATTCATCTCAAACCTCTTTCATTTATCAAAGTCATTATTTCACTATATTTTATAGAATAACACAAAAAAATGTATTTGTATATAATTAAACACCGAAATTTAGTTTTGAATTGTGAATAGTAACAAAAACAAGCTCTGTCCAAAGATTTGCAACAGTGCAAATGAGCGTCTTTTGGGGTGGTATTGCCATAAACAATAGGTTTTGATATGCAATATATACAAAGAAAAACAGCAATCAATAGTTATTTGATTAATATAATTTTATTCAAATAATCACTATTTTTCAAAAAACAACCATCTTTCAATAGACTTTTGTTGAATGAAAGATAGCACAAAGAAACTACTCATAATTGGGATATTTACATTTGATGTTCTAGTACGTATACTGAAACCATAGCACAAACCACCAACGAAACAGTTTATAGAAAGCGAGGATTTGCAAGTGAAAACAGCAACAAACACAAATGTCCACACTACCAAAAGTGCTACAGACAAAAAAAGTCTTGCAACAACATTTAGGATTGATAAAAAAAAGTTAAAAAGCAGTTTGCCACTATATTTACTTCTATTACCAGGTATAATTGTACTTATACTATTTAACTATGTACCTATGTATGGTGTGCAAATAGCATTTAGAGATTTTACCATACGAGAGGGGATAACAGGGAGCGACTGGGTCGGCTTTCAGCACTTTATTACCTTTATGACCTCACCTAGATTTGCACAGCTGGTAGGCAACACGCTTACCATAAACCTATTATCACTGTGTACATTCCCAATTCCTATTATATTTGCACTTATGCTTAACTACTGTAATATACCCAAGTTTAAAAAAGCAGTGCAGATGGCTACCTACGCACCACATTTTATATCAGTAATTGTACTTGTGGGTATGATAGAACTATTTTTATCACCCTCAACAGGCGTAGTAAACAAAGTGATTGAGATGTTTGGTGGAGAAGCAACACACTTTATGATAATACCGGAGTATTTCAAGTATATCTTTGTAGGCTCAGGTCTGTGGCAGAACCTTGGCTGGTCAGCTATCATATATATCGGCACGCTGACATCTATTAGCCCAGAACTACACGAAGCTGCAATAATTGATGGTGCAAACAAGCTTCAGCGTGTATGGAACATTGATATTCCAGGCATTGCCCCCACTATTATAACTATGTTTATACTAAGGCTTGGACAACTAATGAATCTTGGTTTCCAGAAAGTTTTGCTCATGCAAAATGATGCAAACATTACACATTCCGAAGTAATATCTACATATGTGTATGATATAGGCTTACTCCAAAACAATTTCAGCTACTCCACTGCAATAGATTTGTTTAATACAGTAATCAATATTGCGTTGCTGATAACAGCTAATAAGCTGGCTAAGAAGTTTTCAAACACAGGTCTATTTTAAGAGAGGAGGGCAAGTAAATGATATTCGAAAAACGTTCGTCTAAGTTTGATAAAGGCTTTGACATTGTAGTGCTTATAATGCTGTTTGTAATATTCTTGCTCGCAGTCTACCCCATATATTTTGTACTTATAGCTTCAATAAGTGACCCTGACGCTGTAAATCAGGGTAGAGTTATCGCTTTCCCAATAGGATTTAATATAGAGGCGTACAAACTGGTTCTGCAAGATGCCAAGATAATAACTGGATACGTAAACACCTTTATATATACTTTTGGGGGCACATTAGTTAGTGTTATCATTACAGTCTGTGCAGGGTTTGCACTTTCTAGGAAAGACTTATATGGCAAGAAAATACTAATCTGGTTTTTCCTATTTACCATGTATTTTAGTGGTGGACTAATACCAACTTATTTGCAGGTAGATGCACTAGGGCTTACTAACACCCGATATGCTATAATACTTGTAGGATGTCTTAACATTTGGAATTTGGTAGTTTGTAAATCTTTCTTTGAAAACACCATACCAAACGAGTTGTGGGAAGCCGCATCGATAGACGGCTGTACCATGTTGATGTTTTTTAGGAAGATAGTGCTACCGATTTCCAAGGCTATCATAGCAATAATGGTGCTTTACTATGCTGTTGCACAGTGGAACGATTATTTTAAGTCTCTAATATATCTAAGTGACTCCGACCTTTATCCTCTACAGATGATACTAAGAGATATTCTTCTTGCTAGTCAGGTGCTTAGCATTGATGCCAGCCCTGAAATGATTATAGAAATGACTAGACAGGCTGAGAGTATGAAATACGCTATCATCGTAGTATCTTCACTACCTGTACTTGCACTTTATCCTGTTATCCAGAAACACTTTGTTAAGGGCGTAATGGTTGGCTCAGTAAAAGGCTAATCAATCAATATAAAGAATTAAGGAGAAATTACAATGAATAAATTTACAAAAAAGACTTTAGCAATGTTACTTTCATCTGCACTAATTTTAAGCATGTTTGCTGCTTGCTCCAGTGATGAGCCTGCGGATTCATCTAGCCCAACCAATAGCACTGCTAGTGGCGAGCCTGCTCTGCCAGAGGTTGCAAGCAACTTCAACCCAACAGGGCTACCTATAGTCAATGAAACTGTAACTTACAATGTAGTAGCATACCAAGCACCAAACTCCAAAAAACCTATGGAAGAAAAATACATATTTGAGAAACTAGAAGCAGAAACAAATGTAGTACTAGAGTTTGAGGAAATACCTTCAACAGCATGGAGCGAAAAACTGAATATCATGGTTAGCACAGGTGACGTGCCAGATGCGATTATTGGTGGGCAGTTCGCAAATATCGAGAGCGCTATTGACGCCGAGCTTATCGTAGCTTGGGACGAATACATGGACTACCTACCACAACTACAAAAAATATATGACACATATCCCATAGCCGATGTAGCTTCTAGTTATGAGGGCGATGGCAAACACTACTACTTCCCATCTATCGGTGACAAAACATACTCCGAAACTAGAGCACCACTATTTATTAACAAAACTTGGCTGGACACACTGGGGCTACCTGTTCCAACTACAACTGACGAATTTTATGAAACACTTGTTGCATTTAAAAATGGCGACCCAAATGGTAATGGCGTAGCGGACGAAATACCACTTGCAAATGTCGATGAGTTCTTTGGCCCTACATTTATGGACTTGTTTGGTGCGTGGGATATGATGGGTATCAAAAACCCTATGCAGACCACAGTACGTGATGGACAACTAGATTTCAACCCTGTAACCGATAACTACAGACAGGCTCTTGAGTATTTTAGCAAGCTGTACAACGAAGGACTTATGGAAGCAGAAGCACTTACAATGAAAGCAGCTGTTAAAAACTCAAAGGCAGTTGCAGAGCCAGCAGTGTATGGCGCAGCAGTAGAGTGGAACATCGAAACTTATGGCGCAAACAGCGACCAGTATATAGCACTTGAGCCACTAATCGGGCCTGACGGTGCACAAAAGTATACATTTAATGACACAGTACAGGTTACTCCTGGTATGGTAATTTTTGAAGGCTGTGAAAACCCAGAAGTGCTAATGCGCTACATGGACCACGCAAACACAGGTATAAACACACTTATTGCTCACTATGGCGAAGAAGGTTTATTGTTTGAGGTAGATGAGGACGCTAAAACTTATAGAGTAAAAGATACTGAGTACGCTGAAATAGGCGAGTCTGCTGAGAGCCACCGTGTAACTGAGGGTATACAGAACAACTTCTCTACTCCACTTGCTTCTGGCTATACACTTGTTATGGACGATATATCCTCTAATAAAACAAAACAAAACTGGACTGATATGTACGAGCCATATATGTTTGATGAGTACTTCCCATTCTCTACACAGATACCACAGGTAGACGAACAAACAAACCAGATTAACCTGCTAACAAACGAACTTGATACATACCTAAGTGCATTTATAGCAGATGCTATTATAAATGGCATAGATGATGAAAAATGGGCAGACCATCTTTCCCACTGCGAAGCTCTACAATACGAAACAGTTGTTGCACACCACCAAGCAAGATATGACGCAACAAAATAAAATTTAATAAGCAGTAGATAATGCCGGAGCAATGTTCAGTTGCATCTGGCATTATCCACCTAGATGAAGTGAGGCAAGATTAGCTATGAGAAAACACGACAGCTTTAATAACGATTGGTACTTTTCTTTTAACGACACTGCAGATGCCTGTGGTTTGTTTTTTGACCACTCATGCTGGCAGTCTGTAACACTACCACACGACTTTAGTGTAGGGTATGACTATGAAAAAAATGCACCAACAGGTACTCGTGGTGGCTTTAATAAAAGTGGCGTGGGGATTTATCGCAAAGGCTTTTACGTTACCGACAACATGCTTTCAAAACACATTGAGATAACATTTGACGGTGTGTTTATGAATAGCGAAATATATATAAACGGTGAAAAAATCTATAATAGACCATATGGCTATATTAGTTTTAATATTGATATTACTAAGTATCTGATAAAGGGCTATAATATAATCGCTGTACGTGTTGACTGTGAAAAGCAAACACAAACTAGATGGTATAGCGGTGGTGGTATCTATAGAAATACATGGCTTACCCAAACAGAAAATGTTGCGATAAACACATGGGGCACATTTATAAGAACTGCCTCTGTAAAAGATGATATCGCTACCATAAACTATGATGTAGAAATAAATAACAGGCTAGAGCAAACTATGTCCTGTACTGTTATTTCAACTGTGTATGATGATAACAGCAACATTTGCAAGCAAGTATCAAAAGAGATAAATCTTGCAAAGGGCGAAACGCTGTATAAAGAGCAGTTCGAGCTCAACAACTGCAAGCTATGGTCACCCGAGCAACCAAATCTTTATACTATAGAAACAGTTATAAGTGACAGCAATATGCAGGAGATTGATAGATACAACACGACATTCGGTGTTCGCATAACCAAGTTTGTGCCTAATGAGGGCTTTTTCCTTAACGGCAAAAACTATAAGTTTAAAGGTGTGTGTCTGCACCATGATGGTGGTGTTGTTGGTGTTGCAGTACCGGACAGTATATGGAAAAAACGTCTGGCACTGCTAAAAGAAATGGGGTGCAACTCTGTACGTACTGCACACAATCCTTTTTCACCAGAGTTCTATAATATTTGCGACCAAATGGGAATTATGGTAATGGACGAGATATTTGATGGTTGGGACACTGCAAAAGCACCATATGATTATGGGCTTTATTTTAATGATTATCACGAGATAGATAGCATTGATTTTATAAAAAGAGACAGAAACCACCCATCAGTTGTGATATGGAGTATAGGCAACGAGGTCCGTAATATGAAACCCGAGCTTACCAAAAAACTCCAAGATATATTTCATAAATATGACGAGAGCAGAGCTGTTACCTGTGGTATTCAGGGAGTGTCGGAGGAGTCTGACAAAAACCGTGCTGTGCTAGATGTAGCAGGTTATAACGACGGTGGTGGTGCGTGTTTCTCCTACGAAGGTGACCACCAAAAACGCCCTAATCAGCTGATGATTGCAACCGAAGCTCCACATACATTCCAAACCAGAGGGCACTACCGCACTCAGACATGGTGGCGAGATAAAAATCAGCCTCGTATCGAGATAGAAAACCTAACCGAAGAAGAAATTTTCTTTGATGGACGACTGGAGTACGCCTCATCATATGATAACCATGGTGTGCGAGTTTGTGCCAGAGATAGTTATAGCATAGTAGAGCGCCTGCCATATCTCTGCGGTGAGTTTAGGTGGACAGGTATCGACTATATCGGAGAAACATTCAGGTGGCCTAGTATCAAGAGTGATAACGGCGTTATTGATACAGCGAACTTTAAAAAAGACCATTTTTACCTTTACCAAAGTATGTGGGTGGACAAAACCGAGAAACCTATGGTGCATATCTTGCCCCACTGGACGCACAACACGCTAAACCACGGAACTATTATACCTGTTTGGGTATATACCAACTGTGATGAAGTCGAGCTATTGCTGAATGACAATGTTATAGGTAGGCAGGCAAGAGATAGCAAAAAGAACTTGCAGTTTAATGTTCCATATAGCAGTGGTACATTAACAGCAGTGGCTTATATAGATGGCAAAGTAGCTTGCAAAACAGCTCACACTACTGCTTCTTATCCACAAAAAGTTCTCACAACATCGGACTTTGCAACTGCTACATTTAACGGGTTAGATACTGTGCAACTGGACTTTATTATCGCAGATGAATGTGATATAATGGTTCCATATGCAAACAACACACTACACTTTGATGTGTATGGTAATGCTGAGTTTGTAGGTACTGACAACGGAAATTGTATCGACCACACTCTGCAAACATCAAAATCGAGGAGAGCTTTTAACGGGTTGGTGGCGTGTACAATAAAACTGGCAGACAGTGCAGGTGATGTTGCTGTGCGCTTTGCTGCAATACTGGGTGATAAAATATTCTCTGAGCGTACAGTAGTGAGCATTGCTACCGAGATGGTTGGTCTAAACTGTGGCATTGCAAACGAGGACATACAGATTTATTACCATAAAAACAGCAAATCTAGCGAAAAAACACTGTACCAGGCTCCGTTTGAAGTTGATGAAAGCACTGCTATTTATGCCGAAGTGTACATAGATAATGTGTTGGTGTTTGATATGTGTGAAACATTTATGAAAGGAGAACTGGCACCTGTTATCGACCTTGCACACGGAAACAAAATCTTAGACACTGCCACTCCTGTAGGGCCATTTGCAGAAAAGATGAACGGTAGTTGGAGTGACGGACAGTTCGACTTGCTTTTTAATGCTGACGGAACACTGGATAGGCGTGTAAACGAGAGCATTACCCAGCCCCTAGGGCACTGGTGGTATGATTACCCCATAGACTTTTTAGAGGCGCCTGACTATGCTGGCATGGGTGAGATATGGCTGAACACTGGTGAAAAACTTGCTATATCTATGCTAACACAGGAGGCAGTTGAGCTAAAGGTAGATAATAAATCAGCAGCATTTAGCACAGCGTTTGGTTATCAAGAAACATTAATATTACAGAAGAAAGTGTAGGTATAACTTGTATGAAAAGCCCTAATATTATATTTTATTTTTCAGACCAGCAACGTTTTGATACATTGGGGTGTTATGGTCAAAAACTTGATGTAACCCCAAACCTTGATAAACTGGCAGAGTGTGGCACACGCTTTCAAAATGCCTTTACTGCACAACCTGTGTGTGGACCAACCAGAGCATCATTGCAGTCTGGAAAATATCCCACAGAAATAGGTTGTCACATCAACGCACTTCCTCTGCCACAAGATATAAAAACAGTCGCAAACTATTTGGATGAGGCAGGATATGAAACCGCATATGTTGGCAAATGGCACCTTGCAACCGACCGTGTAAATGGTATTGAGCTTGCACGAGAGCCTATTCCAGTTGAGCGACGTGGCGGTTACAAAGACTACTGGATGGCATCCGACGTGCTAGAGTTTACTTCCCACGGCTACAACGGATATGTCTTTGATAAAGATAATAATCAGGTAGATTTTATTGGATACCGCGCCGATGCTATGAATAATTTTGCGATAGATTATCTGCACAACAAGTCCAGCGACAAGCCGTTTTTTCTATTTATATCACAGATAGAGCCACACCACCAAAACGACCGCAACACCTACGAAGGCCCAGATGGAAGTAAAGAGCGTTTTGCAAACTACGAGGTACCAGCCGACCTTGTGGGTACAGATGGCGACTGGCGAGAGAACTACCCCGACTATCTGGGTTGTTGCCATAGCCTTGACCAAAATGTAGGTAGGCTTATAGACACACTAAAAGATATTGGTGAGTATGATAACACCATTATTATATATACCTCTGACCATGGCTCACATTTCAAGACACGCAACGGCGAGTACAAACGCTCCTGCCACGAATCCAGCCTGCACGTTCCTCTGATTATATCGGGTGGTGCATTTAGCAATGGTGGTGTTTGTAACGAGCTTGTTAGTCTTATAGACCTACCAACTACTGTGCTTGATATTGCAGGAGTTGCAAAACCAGCTGATTATCGTGGTGCTTCATTGGTATCACTCGTTGATGGCTCGTCAGTGGAGTGGAAGAAAAATATATTTGCTCAGATAAGTGAATCACAGGTTGGGCGTACAATTAGGACTGATAAATGGAAATACTCAATACGAGCTGATGCACATCACAAAAATGACGCAAGTGCTACCACATACTACGAAGATTTTTTATACGACCTATCTGCTGATATAGCAGAAAAAAACAATCTGGTGGCAGATGCAAGTTACGAAAACATCAGACAAGAGTTGCAAACAATCATCAAAAAAGAAATTTTGGATATAGAGAATATAGCAGTGGATATATTACCTTATAAAGGATAATGGAGGTAGCACAATGAAAATAAATAACCCATATCTGCCAATAGATGACCGTGGAGAGATTGTACACGCACATGGTGGGCATATAATTCAGTTTGAAGATTACTATTACTTTATTGGAGAAAACCGCACAGCAAGGAACAAGGTTTCTTGTTATAGGTCCAAAAATTTAGTTGATTGGGAGTTTAGAAACAATATCCTTACGCTAGATAGCAAAGTAGAGCGAAACTATGTACAGTCTAGCTATGAGCTAGAAGTAGAGGGCAGAGAAGCAAAAATAGGCACAGGGTGTAATATTGAACGACCAAAGGTTATCTATAACAAAAAGACCAAGAAGTTTGTTATGTGGATGCACTGGGAACTGCCAGATGATTACAAAGAAGCTCGCTGTGCCATTGCTATTTGTGATACCATAGATGGAGACTACACCTATATGGGTAGCTTTAACCCCATAGGTAATATGTCGCGTGACTGCACACTGTTTGTAGATGATGATGACACAGCATACTTTATAACCTCATCTCGCTTTAACCAAGACCTGCATTTCTATAAACTGTCCGAGGATTATAGGAGTATCGACAGATTAGTAAGGGTTTTGATGCCAGGGCAAAAGCAAGAGGCACCCACTGTCTTTAAAAAAGATGGCTTATATTATCTACTTACTTCTGGCTGTTCTGGCTGGTCGCCTAATCAGTCAAGTTATTGTTACTGCGACAAAATAGACGGTGACTGGACTATGAGGAAAAATTTTGGTGACAACACTACATATCAATCACAGCCGACCTGTGTGCTACCTGTAACAGCAGAGGGTTCAACAAAATATTATTACATTGGTGACCGTTGGGGTGGCAAGGGCGAGGATTACTTCAAGTCCGCATACGTGGTACTTCCAATATGTTTCCAAGAGGATAACTCGATATACATTGACTGGCAAGACGTAATAGAAGTGTAGTAAATAGGTTATATATATTTCTGCATTTTATCATTATAAATAAACTCAAACTACTATGAGCAGAGCAAAACGCCATAGATAGACAGCTGTTTCGTTGTCCGTCTATGGCGTTTTATAAGCAAATTACAAAGCTAGGCTGTGCTAAAAGTACAAATCAGCTAAAAACACTACTTAATATATATCGCAAATTACATATTCACATTTTGTTAAAATAATAGTATAATTATGGTGCGAGTATCTACTGACAGTTCTGTGCGCCACTACATATAGTCAGCAGTAGGATTTGTACAATAATGAGGAGGAGTATTTATAATGTTTAAAGCAAAAAAACTTTTAGCAGCTCTGGTAGCACTAGTAATGGTTATTAGTGTAACACCACTAAGTGTATTCGCTGCGTCAAGCACACCACCAACGATAACTTTTAAGCCAAATGGTGGTTATTGGAATGGTGACCTAATCCAAAGTAAAAGCAAAGAATTGATAGCTGATGTATCCAGCTCCAATGGCTGGAAAATGAATGCATCAGATGTGCCCCCCATTGAAAGCGGAACTCATGAGTTCTATGGCTGGGTGACTACACCTGGTAACGCAACTACTATCGACCTTAATACATACCTATTTCAAGATGATACTACTCTATATGCGCAGTGGTTGACGGAACAAGTGCATCATTTCCCAATCCCTTCACGCACGCTAAAGACAGGTGACACTTTTGACTTCGGAGCAATTAACGTTGCTTCTGGAACATCTGTATCATACAAAAGTGATAATTTAAGTGTTGCAGAAATAGATGCTGATGGTAGAGTGACTATAAACGGACCTGGTATGGCAAATATAACAGCAACAACAGCAGCAAACCATATCTATCAAGAAACCACTGTAAGCACACCTATACTTGTACCTTATCTAGCAGATATAAACGATGCTGGTGGTGTCACTATTACAATGAATGGCGAGCTACACCAGATATATTTAGACACGATATTGCAAATAGATGGAAAGCTGTATTCCCTAGAAGTAGCAGAAACTAGCGCAAACGGAACTTCAGAATTTGCATCTAAATATCATATTATTGACCCCGATACCAATATAGTTGTTGGCTCAATAGTGAGTGGTAGCATTAAAATAACACTATTCCAATCATTACTGCAAGAGTTTGCATTGCGTGGGCAAGACCTAATATCAGTTGACATTGAGCTTAATAACACAATTTCTTCTGCTACTGTGCAACTTCCCAATCAGTATGTGTTTCAGCATAGGTTGGAAGGCGTGCTAAATGATACTCTCACAACATACGAAAATTTCTATTTTGGCGAAACAGGCATAACAGTACATGCTGGGACAGCACCCACTGGTTATGTGTTTGGCGGTTGGCATATATCTTGGATTGGTGCCGATGGAGTAGAGACTACTATTCCAGACAATATATATAACTCTCTTAATATAACATATCCAGTTTCACAATCTATAATGTTCGATATGATAAGGGAAGATCTACCTGATGGACAACTGGCTATAACAGCTATATGGACAACCCCACCACCTCCTGTAGAGTACCCATACACAGTGCAAAGCATCTATGGTGAGGGAACTACCCCTGTAACAAAAATTGTATCAACTATACAGTACAACGTTGGTATGCTCCTAAATAGCAGCGCCATTTCCTCAGAAAATCCAGAACTTTACCAATTCAGCCACTGGTCTACAGAACCTGCTAATGTTTTTCCTGCTACAACAAATATGACACTTGACTACTTGACTATAAGCGGTGAACTTTTTAGTGCCCACCCAAATGGTGTTACTATAACTGCTCACTGGGAGTATGCCCCTCCAAATGATAC
>CAYJFF010000003.1:0-58519 GCA_964369345.1 uncultured Oscillospiraceae bacterium | reverse complement strand
CTCAAGATATGTTAGAAGTGAAATATCCAAATGGTGTGATGATTGATGTTGGATATGTTGAATCAGAATATAAAAATGAAGGTTTCATTTATGTAATCACCGGTGTCAAAGATGCTACAATAGAAGCATGGAATGACTACATTATACGAGTAAATATTCATGATAAAAGTATGTTTGCAAAAACCCTCCAATATGTTATCTACCTGATTCAAGACTACATCAAATGAGCATAACGCGAAGTACAACCCACCGTTGTGCTGATTATAGTTTATTGCAAACTATCCAAAGGTGGATTGCCAGCGGCGGCTCGCCGAATGAGCATAACGCGAAGTACAACCCATCGTTGTGCTGATTATAGTTTATTGCAAACTATCCAAAGGTGGAGTGCCAGCGGCGGCTCGCCGAATGCCTGTCGGGGCTACCCGACCCAGCGGTGGCTGCCGTACGTATAAATTATCTGGATTGTTTATAGTTTTGTTATAGATTTTTGATGCAAAATTTGCTATAATAATACAAATACATAAATACTATAGATTTTATCAACTTAGATATCGGAGAAATCAATGAAAAAGAATAGAAAAGTACACCAACGTAGTGGACTCAAGGGGCGCAAAGCTTCTCCTTTTGTCGTTTTTTTAATAGTGAACTTGTGTGTAGTGGTAGTATCGCTCGGTGTAGCATGGATATGGCAAACGCTAGACCCTGTAGACTACATAGAGCCTACTGATATCCCACACAACACCCTGCTAGTACAGCAGGAAGAAGAAAGAATGCGTGCAGAAGAATTAGCTGCGCAGTCCTCACAGGCAACACCACAGCCAAACTCCGTGACAGAGGCTCTTGACAACTTTGCATCATCATCATATTTTGATGACGCGGTGTTTATAGGTGACTCTATAACCGAGGGCATTAAGCTATATGATGTTATGAGTAACACCACAGTTCTTTCTGACACTGGTGTTAATTTATCCAGCATATACACACGCAAAAATATAAAAGTGCAAAACGGCGAGGATATAACGATAATAGATGCGTATAAAAACCTTGGTGTGACAGAGGGTACGGTAGCGCCCACCAAGACATATATACTTATGGGTATCAACAGTATGTTCTTGGCAAAGGAAGATTTTATAGCCAAGTATCAGGAACTAATAGAGGCACTGCAAGTAGAGCAACCACAGTCCACCATCTATGTGCAGTCCATACTGCCTGTAACAGACGGCTATCAGCAGAGACGTCCAGAGTTTGCAAACTCTATAATAGATGACTATAACGCAGGGCTCATTGCTATGTGTGAAGAAATGGATATCGTGTACCTTGATGTTGCTAGTGTTTTCAAAGATGAAAACGGCAACCTGCCTACAGATGCTAGTAGTGACGGCCTACACTTTACTGCATCTTGGTACAGCACATGGTTTGACTACCTACGCAAAAACACAGTGGACGAAGAATAAATATTGATATAGCGAGAGGATTTTACAAGATGAAGAAGATTATGGTAAGTTTGGTATTGTCACTTACAATTTTGCTAGCTGGCTGTGGAGAAAGCACTACCGAGCATGATTTGGTGACAGTATATGATGATATGGTAGCAGTTTTTGCGCCAAATGGCGAGATGATGGAGCTTTCTGCTGACACTGTGACAAATTTCTATGACATAGACCCCACCGTGGTTAATTTCAAGGTATATACCAGTAGCAGTTTCCTAGCTGAGGAGATAGGTATTTTTGAGGTAACTGATGATGTTGACCTAGAAGCAATAGCCACTGCACGTATGGATGATTTATCAGATAGTTTTGATGACTACATACCAGAGCAATATGAAATAGCAACAAAGAATGGTACTGTAATGACTAAGGGCAACCTAGTTTGTTTTATTGTTGGTAGCAGTGACGGATATGAGGCAGCAAAAGCAGTTTTTGAGGAACTGGACGATTAATAAAAACACTGAAAATGTGTTAAATAAACCAAGCCAATATGGCGGATAGGAGAATAGCTATGGGAACACCACACAATAGCGCAAATATTGGAGATATCGCAAAGGTAGTATTAATGTCGGGCGACCCCCTACGTGCAAAATTTGTTGCAGATAACTTCCTTACCGATGTCGTTTGTTTTAATGAAGTTAGAGGCATGAACGGATACACAGGAACATATAAGGGTACTAGAATATCTGTAATGGGGCATGGTATGGGTATGCCGTCAGTTGGTATATACTCGTATGAGCTTTACACAGCATATGATGTTGATTGTATCATTAGAATAGGGTCCGCTGGTGGTATACAAGAGTCGCTAGACCTTGGTAGCATAGTACTGGCACAGGGCGCTTGCACAGATAGTAACTATGCTGCACAGTATGGCCTTGCTGGCACTTTTTCACCTATAGCAAGCTTTGATGTTTTGCGTACATCCGCAAATGTTGCAGACGAGCAGGGGCTGACATATGCAGTTGGCAACGTGCTAAGCAGTGATGTTTTCTATATGCCTAACGGTAAAGAGAACAACGCTAGGTGGTCTGGCATGGGTGTGCAGTGTGTAGAGATGGAGTGTGCTGCGCTATATATGAACGCTGCATATCTAAAGAAAAAGGCACTGGGTATACTCTCTATATCCGATATGCTAGTGGGTGAGCCACGTGAGATGAGCCCACACGACAGACAAACAAAATTTACAGCTATGATGGAGCTTGCTCTGGAAACTGCTGTAAGGATATCAAAATAAATATCGTAACACGGTATATAAAAGAACAGGCACTATCAGTTTTTGACAGTGCCTGTTCTTTGTATATCTTCAATTATTATGTATGGTACTCACTAGCTAAAATTCCATAATATTTAGCATCTACAATACCTTGGTTATTATAGTCAGATTGTCTTAGTGTACCCTCATATTTCAGTCCGCATTTTAGCATTACTTTGCCTGAGTTGGGGTTTTGTGGGTCGTGGCGTGTTTCAACTCTATTAACCTGTACTTCTTCAAACATAAACTTGATTATCGCTGAAAAAGCCTCTGAAACTATGCCATTATTCCACCAGTTATAGCCTATGCAATATCCCACGTGTACCGAATTTGCGCTTTCTTTAATCTCTACAATAGATATGCTACCAATTGGCTGGCCAAGCTCTTTTGGCACTATTGCCCATTGGTAAAAATCATCTTTGTCATAAGATTTTATCCAGTCCCCTAGAACAGCTTTCGTAACATTGATATCGCTATGTTTTGGCCATGTAAGGTACTTAGTAACTCTATCATCACTGCACCAGTTATCATAAGCTGCACTAGCATCGCTTTCTGTAAATTTCCGTAGTACCAGTCTATCTGTCTGTATTTCTTTTGTTCCTAGATGTTTCACAAGCAGTCCCCCTTTTAGCCAAAAACGCCAGTGGACAAATACCGCTCTCCTGTATCTGGCAGTATAGCTACTATTGTTTTTCCGTAATGTTCTCTTGCTATTTGCACAGCAGCACACAGCGCCGCACCAGATGATATCCCAGCTAATATGCCCTCTTTTTGTGCTAGTAACCTTGTCATCTCAAACGCGTCTTCATTTGTTACAGTCACTATGTTATCAACGACAGTGGCATCATAGTTTTTTGGTATAAAATTTGCCCCTATGCCCTGTATCTTGTGTGATGCAGACACACCACCTGATATTAGTGGTGATGAATGTGGCTCTACACCAAATATCTGCACACTAGGTTTTAGCTCTTTCAAGCGTTTACCTGTGCCACTTATTGTGCCACCAGTGCCTATTCCCGCTACCAAAATATCTACAGCACCAGCACTCTGCTCCCATATCTCCTCTGCCGTCGTCCTGTAGTGTGCGTTGGGGTTTGCTGGGTTCTCGAACTGCCCTGCAAATATCGCACCTGCAATGCTCTCCTTTAGTTCCTGCGCTTTTTCTACTGCACCCTGCATACCTTTCGCAGCATCTGTCAGTACTAGCTCTGCACCCAGTGCTTTTAGCAGTGCACGCCTTTCCATACTCATAGACTCTGGCATTGTCAGCACTAGCTTGTAGCCACGCACGGCACACACATAGGCAAGCCCCACGCCTGTATTGCCACTTGTGGGCTCTATCACTGTTGCGCCCTGTGTTAGCTTTCCATCTCGCTCTGCTGCTTCTATCATCGCCAGTGCCACCCTATCTTTTATTGATGATAGTGGGTTAAAAGACTCTACTTTTGCTATTATCGGTGTATCTATCCCATGTTCCTGTGACAGTCTATTCAGCCTAACAAGTGGCGTATTGCCTACTAACTCCAGTATGTCATTATAAATCATAATCAGACTCCCTCTATGATAATACCATCATAGCTCCTACCGCATGGCTGTATAATATCTGTAACCGCGGCATACATATTGTCTACCTTTACCTCGGTCTCTGCGAATGCTCTAGCGTTGCCACCAAGCCCTATAAAGCGTGCACGTGAGTGCCCCATAGGCAGGGTAGCTGTTTTCTTGGCTACAGACAGTATCTCTCTGCCTTTGTCGTTCATACCTAGTATATGAATATATGGTGGTGTATAGTCGCACAGATTTGCATCTATACCCAGCCACGCGCATAGCATTATTCTGCGCAAACGTGCGTGTGAGTAACGCTTTGTCTTTACCATAGCTATAGCATCTGCTATGCTATTAGTTTCGTGTATAGAGGTAAATATACGGTTTTCTAGCCCCTCTGTAACATCTGGCAGTTGTGCTATTTGCTCTTTTGACAAGCCACGTACCTTTGCAAGCATAGCGCGCTCTAGCACCTCCCTATTCAGTGCTCTGCCATCTATTTTTGACTGTGCGAAAATTTTATGCACTTTTTCTGGCATATATCCCATAACAGACTTCACCTCTCCTTGCTGCAATAGCTTACGTAGGAAAGACGCACTGGCATGCTCTGCATGGTGTTCACTATCATGCGCTGCACCACACCGCTTTATTGTTATAGGCTCTATCTTGCTATTTATTGCATATAGTGCACGCATATACTCAAGCCCCAGTATATTGTTTGGAGCAGCTAAAAAGTCTGCCATATCATCACCAAAGATATGTGCCACTGCTTTTTGCCTTGCTGTGGGGTAGTTATTGCCACTAAGCATACCTGCATATATATAGTTCTGTAGTGTAGATGTCTGCAAAAACTCTGCAAGCTCCTTTATAGGCTCTATCTTGCCTATCTCGCTACCAAACGATAGCATATCTACACAGCCCAGCCCCTCCAGTGTTTGCACTGCGCCCATGGCAAATTTTTGTGCTGTAGAAACAGAATATGGCACAGGGAGCTCTATTACCAAGTCTACACCGCCATTAATAGCTGCCTTTGCTCGCACCCATTTATCCACCATTGCAGGCTCACCACGCTGTACATAGCACCCACTCATCACCGCTACAATATGTGTTGCTCCTGCCTTGCGTGTTTCACATATTTGCAGTGCATGACCCGAATGAAAAGGGTTGTACTCCGCTATTATTCCTGCTATTTTCATATTTGTGCTCCTATCCGCCAACTATGAGCTTTTCTAGCACATATTAGCATAAAAAAATTATTATATCTTTTCTCCAAGTAAGTCTAGCTTTATGCGCCTATTTAGCTCCCACAGCGCTGTACGGTTGCTGTCATATTTCAGCTTTTCATATGCCTTGTCATAGCTTAGCCACTCAAACTGCGTATGCTCGTGCGATATAGCTATATCCTTGCTACTTACTTGTACAGCAAATGCATACTCTGTAACAACAAAGCAGGTTTCTCCCCATGCTTTTGCGTACTCACCAAAAATACCCGATGGTATACTGCATAGTGTGTCTAACTTATAGTAAGGATTTGTGTGTGATATCCCCGTTTCTTCAAATGCCTCACGTTTTGCAGTTTCTGCAAGTGTTTCGTCATCTTCTCCACCACCGGATACAAACTGCCAGATATCCATGTCGCTACGATGTAGAATACAAAACTCTATTCTACCATTTTCGACAAAAAATGGCAATACCAACACCTGAAAATCTGCTCTTGCCATATACAAAACACCCCCATATCCTTGCAATTTATATACTTGACAAAATGTGATTTATATAAGCCAAAGACTGTTCGGATTATAAGACTTTGGCTAGCCAAAACTACCAGAGAAAAAACGATTTGATTTGTTAAAAAAATGTCATTCAGACTGCTTATACAGCAATTCTATAGAAATTTTGATTGTTCACATAAATAATAGAAATTTTTATTAAATTTAGTGGTATTTTAGGTTGCTTTTTTCTTCCTAATGTAATAATATAAAATAGATAGTGCATTTGTCAACTAAAAATTAAAAAAATGCACGAACTTTGTAAAATTTAAGGAGAAGTAACAGATGAAAGTTTTAGTAATCAATGCAGGTAGCTCTTCACTGAAATATCAACTTGTTGATATGACAAACGAGGAAGTTCTTGCAAAAGGTAATTGCGAGCGTATAGGAATTGACGGAAGAATCGGACACAAAACTAACACAGGCTATAAAACAGAATATGATGTATCTTTCCCAACACATAAAGAAGCATTTATGGAGCTTGTAAAACTTCTTTCCGAGGGTGAGGGAAAAGTAATAGATAGCGTTAAAGAAATTTCTGCTATCGGCCATAGAGTAGTTCACGGTAGCGATAAATACAAATCTTCTATCGTAGTTACAGAAGAAGTTATAAACGATATCGCAAGCTACGCAGACCTAAGCCCACTACATAACCCACCACAGGCACTTGCTATGCGTTCTTCACTAGAAGTTTTTGGCAAAGATATACCAATGGTAGCTGTTTTTGATACTTCTTTCCACCAAACAATGCCAGAAAAAGCGTTTATGTTTGGCGTACCTTATGAGTACTACGCAAAATACAAAATCCGTCGTTACGGTTTTCACGGTACAAGCCACCGTTATGTAAGTGCTAGATATGCAGAAATAGCTGGCAAAGTGCCAAATAAGCTAATCACTTGTCACCTAGGCAATGGTAGCTCTGTAACTGCTATTGTTGATGGTAAAGTTGTTGATACATCTATGGGTATGACACCACTTGACGGTTTCCTAATGGGTACACGTTGTGGCGGTATCGACCCATCTGTAGTTACATTTATCATGAAAAAAGAAAACCTAACACCTGATGAAATGTCTGATATCATGAATAAAAAATCTGGTTTCCTAGGTATTTCTGAGGTTTCTAGTGACTGTCGTGACCTATGGGCTGCTACAGAGAACGGCAACCAACAAGCAAAACTAGCTCTTGATATGGTTATCTACCAAATCACAAAAGTAGTTGGTGGCTATGCTGCTGCTATGGGCGGTGTGGATGCTATCGTATTTACAGGTGGCATCGGCGAGAACGACTCTGAAATCCGTGAGGGTATCCTGAAAAACCTTGGCTTTATGGGTGTTGATTTTGACATCGAGCGCAACAAAACTCGTGAAGAGTCTAGAGTTACTACAGATACATCTGCTGTAGATGTTTGGGTTATCCCAACAAATGAGGAAATTGTAATAGCAAGAGACACAGTGTCACTAACACAAAAATAATTTATCTATATGCAACCGTGCTAGTGATACTTTACTAGCACGGCTTATTTTATGTTTAATCATATTATAGATTGGAGCACCGATATGCAATACAAAAACCCCATTCTTAGTGGATATTACCCAGACCCAAGTATTTGCCGTGTAGGCGAAACGTTTTATATGGTGTGTAGCTCGTTTGAGTACTTCCCTGCTGTGCCTATTTTCCGTAGTACCAACCTAGTAAACTGGGAGCAAATAGGGCATTGTGTAACAAATGATAGCTACCTATCACTAGAGGGCTGCGGAAATAGCAAGGGCATATATGCACCCACTATCCGCTATAATAACGGTACATTTTATATGACTACCACAGACGTTAGTGGTATACGCAATTTTTATGTCACAGCAACAGACCCTGCTGGCCCATGGAGCGAGCCTATACTTACCGATTTCCCAGGTATAGACCCCAGCTTTTTCTTTGATGATGATGGCAAAGTTTATTATATGTCTACTTCTCCTATGGTAAATGGTATACAGAGCACCCTAATAGCAGAGATAAACATAGAAACTGGTGAGCGACTAACAGAGCGCCATAACCTATGGGGTGGCTCTGGTGGACAGTTCCCAGAAGGCCCACATATCTACAAAAAAGATGGCTGGTACTACGTTTTACTAGCAGAGGGTGGCACAGCTATGGGGCATATGGTGACTATGGCACGTAGCAAAAATATCTTTGGCCCATATGAGGCATATGATAACAACCCCATATACACACACCGCAACCTTGCACGTGCAGAGATTAATGGCACGGGGCATATGGACTTGGTAGAGGACCAAAATGGTAACTGGTGGGCTGTGTTCCTTGGTTTTAGAACACCGGAGAGCTATTTTCACCACCTAGGGCGCGAAACTTTCCTTGCACCTGTGACATGGGGAGAAAACGAGTTCCCACAAATAAATGCTGGAACTCCCACAAAGCTAGTTATGGATGCACAACTACCAGCACCTGTACAGCCTGTAGTGCGTAGCTATACAGATACTTTTGACTCTAGTGAGCTAGATTTCCGCTACAATATACTACGTAAACACGAGCTTGTGAGGTATAGCCTTGACAATGGTCTGTGCATACAGGGCAACGAAACCGACCTTGATGAGCTAGGCACACCTACTTTTATTGGTGCACGCCAAACTGATTTCAACTGTGAGGTATTTTGTAGTTTCACAGCAGATTTCAGCGATGATACACATTTTGGCATAACTGCTTTTTATGACAACACAAGACATTTTGATATCTACTACACAGCGGATAGTGTTGTTGTGAGCAAATGTTTTGACGACATACATCAGGTCTGCCACGATGTCCCATATAATAATAAGGATATTATACTTTATATAAAAGCTGAGCCAAAGATGTATTACTTCGGCTATGGTGCTACCGAGGAAGAAGCTAGGACAAACATAGTTGCACAGGGTCACACACGACATCTATCCTCTGAGGCAAGCATAATGAGCTTCACTGGTGTGTATTTTGGTATCTATGCCGATAATGGCACAAAGAGCACTGCAAAGATAAACTATTTCAAATACAATAGTCAAGATTAAGGTTATTTTGCAGTCCATATCATCTCTACACACTTATTCGCAAGCTACTACTTCCCCATAAACCAGATATTTACTACAGAGTACCCAGTCTATTTTTAGATTGGGTGCTTTTTTGTGTTATGTAATACTTCCCAAAAAATATATCAATAACATAATGATATTGTAGAAAAATAAAATAACTATTGACTTTTGCTTTTTTCTAAGTTAATATAAAAATGAATTCATTTTATTTTAATATGAACTCATTTATTCAGGTAATGTTTTTGTATAATTAGTGGAAGGAGGTTTGTTGCATGACTAATAAGAGTAATTCCGATTATATCTACACAAAAATAAAAGATATGATACTGAAAAACAAGTTTAATACTGATACCAAAATAAACCAAGTGGAGCTTGCAAACACTCTAGGAGTAAGCCGAACACCAGTTGTAAAAGCGCTCTACAGGCTGACATCCGAGGGTCTTATAGAGAATGTGCCGAATAAGGGTTTTTTCTTGGTTACACTGACACCTAGCGAGCTTATGGATTTGCTTAGAATTCGTCAGGCGTTTGACCGTGTTCTTGCCGAGAGCCTTATAAAAACTGTGACAGAAAAAGAGATAGCCACCATGCGTGGTATGTTTGACAGGTTTCTGTCCTGTGATTTTGGCAAGCAAGAGCTAGACGACTACTGGAAAACAGATAAAAAATTCCACGAGTACTTGCTAAATATATGCGAAAATAAGTGGCTTAGTAAGATTGATGATAGCTTTCATATCTATGCAAAGGTATATAGCGGTGGTCTTATTAGGACACCACAAGAAACACTACCAGAGCATATTAGGATAATAGATGCTATAGAAAATAAAGATTTAGAAAAGGC
Organism: uncultured Oscillospiraceae bacterium; assembly: GCA_964369345.1. Taxonomy (GTDB): domain Bacteria; phylum Bacillota; class Clostridia; order Oscillospirales; family Ruminococcaceae; genus Angelakisella. Next base: position 48,550 of record CAYJFF010000003.1, on the reverse strand, counting down.
AGTGGCCGAGTTAGGTTTTCACGTCCAAGCTTCTATCGATGTACTAGAAAAAGCTATTAAAACATTTGATGATTTTGGATATGGTAATAATAAGCAGGTGTAAGACGCTAATTTTTTAGTTTTCCACCTTGCTAATAATAATTAAAGGGAGTTTACACATTATGAAAAAGCTTTATACTATCAACACCGTCAACAACTTTATGGATATCATTTTCAATCCATTCGGGAAAGTATTTGCAGAGAGCAAAGATGATTTGGAAATTTTCAACATTATGGACGACAGCCTACTAAAAGACACTCTTGCAGCTGGTGGCGTTACTCCTAATATCACCTCACGAATGATGGCATATGCAAAAGCTGCTGAGCAAAGTGGTGCAGATGCTGTTCTTGTTACTTGTACATCTGTTAATATGGCAACAGCTATGATACGCCCATTCCTAAATATACCTATACTAAATATAGAGGAACCCACTGCTATACAGGCAGTTGAGAATGGCAAGAAAATAGGCGTACTAGCTACTTTGCCAACAAGCCCCGCTGCTATAGGCAGAGTTATAGAGGCAAAAGCTAAGGAGATGGGCAAGGATATTGAGATAATAAACAGAGTAGCAGATGGTGCATTTGATGTGCTGTGTTCTGGGGATAGAGCAAAACACGACGAAATGGTAAATGCAGAGCTATATAAGCTAGCAGAAGAAGTTGACGTTATTGTTTTTGCACAAATTTCTATGAGCCTACTAAAACACGACGAAGTAAAAGTACCTGTGTACAAAATAGGCGCTACAGGTTTCGAGAAAATTTATGACATGATAAAATAACCATGAGTGAAAGGACTTTTTTTGATGTGTAAAAACGAAAAGCTGTTTATAAAAGCCAAGGAAGTAAAAACTACACTGCTAAAAATGATACACAATGCAAAGTCTGGGCACCCAGGTGGCTCACTTTCCGCTGCTGATATCATGACTGTTCTATATTTTGATGAACTAAACATAGACCCACAAAACCCAAAATGGGATAACCGTGACAGATTTGTTTTGTCAAAGGGTCATGTGTGCCCAGTGCTATACACTTGCCTTGCTATGCGTGGTTTTTTTGATATGTCCGTGCTGGACACCCTACGCAAAGAAGGCTCTATACTACAAGGCCACCCAGATATGAAAAAATGTCCAGGTATAGATATATCCACTGGCTCTCTGGGGCAGGGGCTTAGCGTAGCTGTGGGCATGGCACTAGCTGGGAAAAGAGATGGCAAAGACTACAGAGTTTTTTCTCTGATAGGTGATGGCGAGTCCAACGAGGGGCAAATATGGGAGGCGCTGGAAACAGCTGCAAAGTATGAGCTTGATAACCTTGTTGTTATTGTAGATAATAACGGGCTACAAAATGATAATATCTGCGAGGTTGTTATGCCTCTGGGTAATTACAAAGATAAGTTCGAGGCTTTCGGTTGCGAGGTCTACCCAATAGACGGACATAGTATCAGCGAAATAGTGGATACATTCGAGAGAATAAAAAGCTCCAACAGTAACAAACCCAAGTGTATTCTAGCAAAAACTGTAAAAGGCAAGGGTGTTTCTTTTATGGAAAATGTTGTTGCGTGGCACGGTATGGCACCAAATGATGCCGAGCTAGAAACAGCACTTAGAGAAATAGAGGAGGTATGCTACTGTGATAAATAATAAAGCTGCCGCTACCAGAGATGCATATGGTGATGAAATACTGGAGCTAGGTAGAGAGAATAAAAGCATATATGTAGTGGACTGTGATATTGGTAAGTCCTGTAAAACTGTGGATTTTTCAAACGAACTACCTATGCAGCACGTTAATGTGGGCATAGCAGAGCAAAATGCTTGTGGTGTGGCTGCTGGTCTTGCAACCTGTGGCAAAATCCCATTTGTTACTACCTATGCTGTTTTTGGTAGTATGAGAATGTGCGAGCAGATACGTCAGGAGATATGCTATACAAACCTAAATGTGAAAATAGCTTGCTCCCACGGTGGGCTAACACCTGCAAACGATGGTGCAAGCCACCAAGGTATAGAGGATATGGGTATACTGCGTACTCTGCCTAATATGACAGTTATCATGGGTTGTGACTATTACTCTACTAGGAAACTTGTAAGAGCTGCCGCAAAGACAGATGGCGCTGTATATTTACGTTTTACAAGGGACCCCGTGCCAGCTATTTATAATGGTGATGAGGACTTTGAAATAGGCAAAGCATATAAGCTATTTGAGGGTGATGATGTTACTATTATAGCAAATGGCGATATTATGAGCCTAGCTGTACAGGCTTATGAGGAGCTAAAGAGCCAAGGTATCAGCGCGCGAGTACTAGATATGCATACTATTAAGCCACTGGACATAGATGCTGTAAAAGATGCTATATCAAGGAATGGCAGAATTGTTACTGTAGAGGACCACAATATCATAAACGGGCTTGGCAGTGCAGTGAGCGAAGTTATTGCAGAAATGGGCAAAGGCAGGCTTATCAGGATAGGCATACGTGATAAATTTGGTGAATCTGCACCATATGAGAGGCTACTAGAGAAAAACGGCATTACAGTAGATGAGATTGTAAAATCCTGCAAGATATTGGTAGATGAATATAAGAATGGAGGCTGAGCAGATGAAAATAGTAGTACTGGACGGTTATACCGAAAACCCAGGAGATTTGAGCTGGGAGGACTTGGGCGCACTTGGCGAGCTAACAGTCTATGATAGAACTCCTGCTGATAAGATAGTAGAGAGAATAGGCAATGCAGAGGTTGTTATTGTTAATAAAACACCACTAACCAAAGATACTATAGACGCTTGCCCCAGTATCAAGTATGTTGGCGTGCTTGCCACAGGCTATAATGTTGTTGATGTAGATGCTGCAAAAGCTCATAGTATACCTGTTTGCAATATCCCCACTTATGGCACCGCTGCTGTTGCACAGTTTGTTTTTGCACTGGTTTTGGAGATATGCCACAGAGTGCAAAACCACAGCGACAGTGTAAAGAATGGTAAGTGGAATAACTGCGAGGATTTTTGTTACTGGCTAAACCCACTTATAGAGCTAGATGGCAAAACAATAGGTATTGTCGGCTTTGGTAGGATTGGTATTGCTACTGCAAAAATAGCAAAAGGCTTTGGTATGAATGTCCTAGCATATGACTTTAACCAAACCGAGGAAGGCAAGGCTGTTGCTACATATGTTAGCTTGGACGAGCTACTGGAAAAATCCGATGTTGTGTCGCTACATGTCCCTCTTTTTGAGTCCACACAAGGTATCATCAACAAGCAATCTCTTGCAAAGATGAAGAAAAGCGCAATACTGATAAATACATCTCGTGGTCCGCTGATAGTCGAAGACGACTTGGCAGACGCACTTAATAATGATGTGATATACGCCGCTGCTGTTGATGTAGTTTCATCAGAGCCTATAAAAAATGACAATCCGCTTTTAAACGCAAAAAACTGTATAATAACACCACATATTGCATGGGCACCAAAAGAGAGCCGCCAAAGGCTTATGAATATCGCTGTTGATAACTTAAAAGCATTTATTAGCGGTAGCCCACAGAATGTTGTTAATAAGTAAACTTAGTAAAAAACAAAGAAATGAATGGAGCATTGATATGAAAACAAAGTTAAGCGTAGTAGGAACCCAGTTTTTAATAAATGATGAGCTTATTTATGCAGAATCCCCAAAGAAAGAAGTTCATGGACTGCTTATGAACGCACGCTTTATACAAGGTATTTTTGATGATAAAGCAGACCCTGCAAGATTTAACAGGTTTGGTAAAGTATTTTCTCCCGACGAGCACACAGATAGCCTAATAAAAAGCCTGCCAAGCTGGTATGAGTACGGTCTACGTGCTATAACAGTTGGTATGCAGGGCGGTGGCCCCTGCTTTACAATAGCAAACACTAGCATAGATAACAACCCATTCTCAAAAGACGGTACTACTACCGACCCTGTGTATCTTGAGAGAATGGAAAGAATAATAAATGCCTGCGATGAAATAGGTATGGTTGTTATTGTAAGCTATTTTTATGGTAGCCAAGCAGAGCGTATAGAAGACGATGACTCCATTATGCGTGTGGTAAAAAATATGTCCAACTGGCTACGCGATAAGAAATTTACAAATGTTATCATAGAGATTGCAAACGAGCATGATGTTGGTCAGTTCAAGTGCCACCCAATACTGTTCACACAAAAAGGTGTTGCAACACTTATAGAAATAGCAAAAAGAGAATCTGGCGGAATGCTTGTAGGCTGTAGCGGTATGGGCGGTACTTTCCACGAGGAAATAGTAGAAGCAAGCACAGTTATTATTATCCACGGAAATGGCCAAACTAAGCAAGCTTACTACAAGCTAGTAGAAAAATGCAAGGCTTGCAAACCTAATACACCTATTGTTTGTAACGAGGACTCTCAGGCGATAAGCAACATGGCAGTTGCTGTGAAAAATGGTACATCTTGGGGTTATTATAATAATATGACCAAGCAAGAACCACCAGTGGACTGGACAATAACACAGGGTGAGGACACTTTCTTTGCGCAGAGAATGGCTTATGAGCTAGGTCTTATAGAGATTGATACCCCACTAGAGGAGCAGTTCTATCTACAGGGATTTGAGCCTGATATGACATATGAAGGTAAAAGGTGGATACGCCTTGCAAGCCTGTTCCCAGAGAAGATAGACTATGTTGATTTTTACTGTGGTGGAGAGCTATACCAAACAGCATATGCAGACCCATTCACAATAAACTATGTCAATAACTGGAGACAAGGCGCAGTAGAGGGCGAGGCTCTGACAAAAGAGTGGGAAGCTCATGTTCATCTTGTTGATGGCACTGTGATAGTGAAAAAAGCTTGATTTTCCCCCTATATATAACTGCACTAATAATAACTAACTAAAACGATAGAAACAGCCAATACTATAGCAGTAAATGCCGTAGTTATGGCTGTTTTTCTATGTATACCATATTTTATAGACAAATCGTAAATATACATCAAAATTTTATAAAATGCTTTAATATTACGCTATATTGTGATATACTATCTATAGTAAAAAAGGAGCGTGAATACAGTGCGATTTAACAAGATAATATTAACTATAGTGCTATTAATGCTGTTTTCAGGTTGTGCACCTTTTATGTCCGACGTAGAGACCTTGATAGCACCACCAAAATTAACAGACTTGCAGTTTGAAATAGACAGTAGCCTAAAGCAAATTGTAGGTAATGATATCCAGCTGAGATACCCACAAAACGGTGACTATAAGTCTGCGTATAACTTTATCGACCTCAATGATGATGGCGTTGATGAGGCTATCGCACTATTTGAAACAGATAATGACAATATAGTTCAGCTAGCTATACTTAGCGACAATAATGGCGACTGGACAGTTGTAAACACCCTGCCTAGTGAGAGCTACTATAACACTGTCGACTTTATGTCATATCAGGAAATCGGGGATAATAAATTCCTTATGATAGGCTGGTCCGGCTCTAATATTGATAATAAAATTCTAGTTTTTTATAACTATGACTCCTATAGCTCAACAGGGCAACTGCTGTCTGTAGAAAGTAGGTGGGAGTATAACGACCTGCTAATTGATGACTATAACCGTGATGGAAAAAACGAGATAATGCTTCTATCACGCTCGTCTGAATATGATAGTCTGTCTTCTTATATTCAGCTAATACAAGAGACCTCGCCCAATACCATAAACACAGTTTCTTATGTGGAGCTACCACAAGTTGCAATAGATTTTATTGGCTATACATCTGGCTATATAGACCACGAATACTATGGTATTGTTGTGGACTATCTGGCAAATAACGACCTTGTGTATACTTCGGCTGTGTCTGTAGTAGATAATGAGCTAAAGATGATATTTATAGACGAAACTGGTGTTCTGGGTGATATATATAAACTAACTGGCAGGCACCTACAAGTAGCGTCGGACGATATTAACGGCGATGGTATTATAGATATACCACTGGAGGAGTTTGCAGTAGGGTACGAAAACCACGAGGACAACAACAATATAACAGAAGACCCACTATATTTTACAAACTATGTTAACTATGATAACTATGATTTTGTATCACTGCTAACAAGCTATATCAATCTCTACCGTGGATACAGGTTCAACTTCCCCACTTCTTGGGCTAACCTACCAGTTAGTGCATATGTACAGCCAAATGGCAACGAAGTCATCTTCTTTGTAAACGAAACTGGTGATATACACGACCACAGCAACGAGCTTTTGCGTATAAATGTTTATTCTACCATAGATGGTACAGATAAGCTGGACGAAGCAAGGTATTTTGATATTGTGATAAAAAATGGCTACGTGTACTCAGCATATATCCCACCAGAAACCATACACGAGTATAGGCTTACAGAAGAAGAGGTCATATCGCTATTTACACTAATTAACTAATACGAAAGGGTGACAAGATGAATAAAATACTCATTTGTGAAGATGAAGATGCTATAAGAGATTTTGTGATAATTAATTTAACACGTGCAGGATACCAAGTGACAGGCTTTAGCAATGGCGAAGAAGCACTTGCAGAGTTTGCAACTAAGCCTACTGAGTATGGCGTTGTGCTACTAGATGTTATGCTACCTGGCATAGATGGCTTTGGCATTTGCAAGGAAATAAGAAAAGTGAATACTGTTATAGGCATTATAATGCTATCTGCAAAGAGCCAAGAGATGGACAAGGTGAATGGGCTTATGCTAGGTGCTGATGACTATATAACCAAGCCATTTAGCCCATCGGAGCTTATCGCCCGTGTAGATGCCCTTTTTAGGCGAGTTTCTGCTACTTCTAGCGTGGATACACAAGCGCAGAATATAGCAAAAATGCTAGAAACAGAACTACAGTCCGGCCCTTTTATGCTGAATTTACGCAGTAGGAGCCTCACAAAAAATGATGTTCGTATAGACCTGACACAGGTTGAGTTCCAGATTATGGAAACTTTTATGAAAAACCCAAACATCGCCTTTGAACGTTCCGACCTCCTAACTAAAGTATGGGGCGAGGGGTATTTTGGTGATGAAAAAATTGTTGATGTTAATATCCGTCGTCTCCGTATGAAAATAGAGGACGAACCCAGCAACCCCAAATTCATTACTACTGTGTGGGGTTTTGGCTATAAATGGGTGGACTAGCACCTACAGATTTCTTAGGATAGGAGGGTCTGCGTGAAAAAAATAACACGCAAGTGGCTAATAAACAGCTTCGGTATTATTCTTATAATAGTACTGGCTATGATAGGTATTGTGGCTGTTGTTGTGCGTAACTATTATTATAGTAGCGTACAGCAATACATTAGTTCACAGGCAAGCAGCATTGATACTTCTATAGATAGCATATATTCACAGTCTCCCAATGATGTCACTAGCGAAATAGTGAGCTTGGTTGAAAATTTTAGTGCAAAGAACAGAATGGAGCTTATGGCTGTTACAGACTCTACCACGGTTCTCATCACATCTAGTGGGTTTGAGCCTGACCACTCTGTAACAATGCCCGACTATATCAATGCTATAGAGTCCGGCACCAACTATGGCACATATATCGGTGATATTGAGCAGGAGTATGTATATGCTGTGACATATCTATATAATCTCCCCGGCTCGGATATAAATACATTCGCTATGCGCTATATTGTTTCTCTAACAAATATCAATAACCAGATAATACTATCTATAGGCTATGCAGCACTGCTGGGGCTTGCTATTATATTCTTTGTTATTCTCTCTAGCTCCTATTTTGTAAACTCTCTTATCAAGCCGATTAGCGATATAGGTGACTCCACCAAAAAAATAGCACAGGGCGATTTTGATGTGCGTCTGGATATCAGCCGTAACGACGAGATTGGCGAGCTGTGTGGCGCTATAAACGAAATGGCAGAGGGTCTTTCTAACTCCGAGCAGATAAAGAATGACTTTATCTCATCTGTTTCGCACGAGCTACGCACACCACTTACTGCTATACGTGGTTGGGGAGAAACTATACTAAACAGTGCAGAGCTTGATGAGGTCACTACAAAAAAGGGTGTTTCTATTATGATAAATGAAACACAACGTCTATCCACCATGGTGGAGGAACTACTGGATTTTTCCCGTATGCAAAGTGGACGAATGAACCTAGAGTTTAGCAAGATAGATGTAATTGCCGAGCTATCAGATGCTGTGCTGATGTTTACACAGCGTGCCCAGCTAGAGAACAAGCAAATAAACTACGACGAGCCTGACTTTTTTGCGCCTGTTAGGGGCGACCGAAATCGCTTGCGACAGGTTTTTGTGAATGTGCTGGATAACTCGCTTAAATACAGCGATAGTGGTGATAGCGTTTCTATAGATATTACGCTAAGCGATAATGCTGTGACTGTCAGTGTTGCCGACACAGGTGTTGGTATCTCTAGCGAAGATTTGCCAAATGTGACACAGAAATTCTACAAAGGTAATACCACACGCCGTGGCTCTGGCATCGGGCTTGCTGTGGCGAAAGAAATAATACTTATGCACGATGGTGAGCTTGATATAAATTCGGAGAAAAATGTGGGAACATCTGTTACCATAACACTACCACTAATACTATAAATGCATTGCCAAATAGGCAGATAGGAGAATATATTGTCTACTAAAAAAACAACTATAGGCGGTCAGGCACTCATAGAAGGAATAATGATGCGTGGCCCCGAGAAATCATCTATGGCTGTTCTAAAGCCAGATGGAGAAATATTTTTGGAAACATGGGAAACATACCCAAATGGTGCACCTAGCAAAATTAAGAAAATGCCGTTCTTCCGTGGAATTTTTTCTATGGTGGAGACCATGGGGCTAGGTTACAAGTGCCTAATGCGTTCTGCTGATATCGCAGAAACTGAAGAAAGTGAGCCTGGCAAGTTTGAGCTATGGATAGCTAAGACATTCAAGATAAATCTGGAAAGTGTTGTTACCTCGCTGGCTATGATAGTTGGTGTGGGACTTGCTCTGGGACTGATGATAATACTCCCCACATACCTTGCATCTTTTTTCAAAGAAATGCTCGCCAGTTCTGCTCTTATCGCGCTAGTAGAGGGTTTCTTTAAGATAGTTCTATTCGTGGGATACCTGTTTTTCACATCACTAAACAAGGATATCAGGCGTGTATACGGCTTCCATGGTGCAGAGCACAAGACCATAGCTTGCTACGAGGCTGGCGAGGAACTCACCCCTGAGAACTGCCAAAAGCACGGTCGTTTGCACCCACGTTGTGGCACTAGCTTTATTCTTATAGTACTTATCGTCTATACCATTATTTTTTCTATTGTCCCCCCCCTAAATACCCTATTACGAATAGCTATAAGGCTGGCTGTGTTACCGATTGTTGTAGGTATTTCATACGAATTCATTAAGCTTGCAGGCAGGCATGATAATATTGTCACACGCATACTTTCTGCACCTGGTCTGTGGCTACAAAAAATAACTACAAAAGAACCAGATACACAACAGCTAGAGGTTGCTATAGCTGCCATGAATGCTGTTATACCGGAGGACAAAGAAAATGACAACTGGTAAGCCAGTTTCCGAACTACTACAATATGGTGTAGATTTTTTGAACGCGTTGCCTAACTATGATGACGATGCTATGTTTGAGTGTCGCCAGCTGCTAGCACATGCAATAAAACCAACAGAGCTACTACATACAGCCGATATTCTTATAGAAAGCGCTTGTGAGGAGCTGTATTTGAGCTACCTTAATATGCGTGCTGAACACCAACCGCTACAGTATATTCTAGGCGAGTGGGAGTTCTATGCCATTACGCTAAAAGTTGGCAAGGGTGTACTAATACCTCGACCAGAAACAGAGATTATAGTAGATTTATCTCTTGCTCATATCAAGAAAAACGCTATAGACACACCAGCTGTGCTAGACCTATGCTCTGGCACTGGCTGTATACCAATAGCTATTGCAAAGAACTGCAAAAACGCACATTGTACGGGCATAGAGCTATATGACGATGCCTATAGTTATTTCACCAGCAATGTGGAGCTGACAAAGCTAACTAATGTATCCGCGATACAGGGTGATGTTTCCACACTGCCCGATGAAGTCTGTGGAAAGAGCTATGATATAATAACTTCCAATCCACCTTATATTGAGCTAGATGAGCTGATTACCTTGCAAGCAGAGGTGTGGAACGAGCCAGCTACAGCCCTTGATGGAGGTAGTGATGGGCTTGATTTCTACAGAATAATCCCCAAACAAGCTTATGAATTGTTGAAAACTGGTGGCTTGCTATTACTGGAGATAGGCGAAAAGCAAGGTAAGTCTGTATCCGAGCTTGTTAAGTCTGCTGGATTTACTGATGTGACTGTTATCAAGGACTATTCTTGGCATGATAGAATAGTTTCTGCACGTAAGTACTAATTTTCTATAAAAAATACTACAAAAAACCCACTATCTTGTTTTACACAAAATAGTGGGCTTATTTTTTTAGCCGAGATTAGATATTAGATATCAAAGATAACCTAATTCTGGTACCCGCATTCACTGCGGTTCTCAAATGTCTAACCTCCAACCTCATTGTACATTTTACACGAACTCGATAATTGCCATCTCAGCAGCATCACCACGGCGAGGTCCAATCTTAATGATACGTGTGTAACCACCGTTTACGTCGCTATATTTAACAGCAACTTCATCAATAAGTTTTTTCGCTACAGTTTCCTTTGTGATGTATGAGTAAACCTGACGTTTTGAATGTAGGTCACCTGCTTTAGCGATGGTGATCATCTTTTCAGCCATGGAACGTACTTCTTTTGCTCTTGTAACAGTAGTTTCTATTTTTCCGTTTTCAATCAGAAAAGTAACCATTGCACGAAGCATAGCTTTTCTGTGGGCAGTAGTTCTACCAAGCTTTCTTACTCCCGGCATTATAATCACTCCTTCTCCTAAAATAATTATCAATCATACTAATCTTCTGTTGGGGTAAGGTCAACACCAAGCTCTTTTAGCTTAGCGATTACTTCCTCAAGAGATTTTTTACCTAAGTTACGCACTTTCATCATTTCTTCAGGTGACTTATTAATAAGATCACTAACTGTATTAACGCCAGCACGTTTTAGGCAGTTAAATGCACGAACAGAAAGATCCAGTTCTTCGATTGTTTTATCTAGCTCTTTGTTTTTACCAGTGTCTTCTTTCTTCTCCATTATTTCAGTAGCGCTTATCTCATCTGATAGCTCTACAAAATGGCTAAGTTGTCTGTTTAGTATTTTAGCCGCAAGGCTTACTGCCTCTTTCGCGGATATAGTACCGTCTGTCCAAACTTCAAGCGTTAGTTTATCGTAGTCTGTTATCTGCTCTACACGTGTGTTCTCAACTGCATAGTTCACCTTTAGCACGGGGGTGTATATACTATCAATGAATATAGTCCCGATAGGTGGGCCGCTGTTGTCAGCACTACCCTTTAAGGCACCGTTGTTGTTACGACGCATTTCTTCTTCATACAACTTTTTGTTGCGGTCAGAGGAAACGTATCCTTGGCCTTTTTGCAGTGTTAGTTCCATATTTAGTTTTGCGCCATCCGCCAGTGTTGCTATATGCATACCGGGGTCTAGCACCTCTACGTCGGAACCACCACTGATAGAACCAGCGGTAACCTCGCCTTCGCCTTCTGCAGAAATACGCACCCTTACAGGCTCGTCGCAATAAAGCTTAGCAGTCAATCCTTTGATGTTAAGAATCATTTCAGTAACGTCTTCTTTTACACCTGGGATTGTGGAAAACTCGTGCTGCACACCATCAATTTTTATCGAAGAAACGGCAACACCGGGAAGCGAGGAGAGCAGCACACGTCTTAGGCTGTTGCCCAATGTGATGCCAAAACCTCTATCCAAAGGCTCCACTATGAATTTACCATATGTGCCATCGGATTTCAGCTCGGTAGTTTCTATCCTTGGTTCAATAATTTTCACCATTGTTTTAAAACCCTCCTTAATTAAGACCTTAATGTCTATTACTTCCTTATTACCTCTGCAAACATTAGCTATTACTTGCTGTATAGCTCGACGATCAAGTGCTCTTCAACCTCAAAGTCAATATCTGTTCTTTGTGGTCTAGCAACAACTTTACCTTCAAACGCACCTTTTGCACGGCTTAGCCAAGATGGTAGTAGTGTGTCACCTTTTGTTTCTTGTAGCATTTTGAATTTAGCAGATTGTGTAGACTTTTCGCAAACAGCAATCACATCACCAGCTTTAACAGCGTAAGAAGGGATATCAACTTTGCTGCCGTTTACTGTGAAGTGGCCATGGTTTACAAGCTGTCTAGCTTCACGTCTTGTGCTTGCAAAGCCTAGTCTGTAAACAGTGTTGTCCAGTCTTAGCTCTAGTAGTTCTAGTAGCACTTCACCAGTAATACCATCTGCTTTTTCAGCTTTTGCATAGTATTTTCTAAATTGTTTCTCTAGTACATTGTACACGAATTTAACTTTTTGCTTTTCATTAAGCTGCAAGCTATACTCGCTTTGTTTTCTTCTGCTTTGCTTTGGGTTTCTTCTTGTTTCTTTGTGCACACCCACAACAGCAGGAGAAATGCCAAGTGTTTTGCATCTTTTTACTATAGGGCATCTATTTGTAGCCATAGGTAAATTCCTCCTCTCTGTTATACTCTTCTTCTTTTAGGTGGACGACAGCCGTTATGTGGTATTGGTGTAACGTCTTTGATAAGTGTTACTTCCAAACCAGCAGCTTGTAGTGCACGGATAGCAGCCTCACGACCAGCACCAGGTCCTTTTACGAACACTTCTACTGTTTTTAGACCGTGCTCCATTGCAGCTTTAGCAGCAACTTCTGCAGCAGTTTGTGCAGCAAATGGTGTTGATTTTCTTGAGCCTCTAAAGCCCAAGCCGCCAGCACTCGCCCAGCTTAGAGCGTTACCCTGTACATCTGTAAGTGTAACGATAGTATTGTTGAAAGTAGACTGGATATGGGCTGCGCCACGTTCAATATTTTTGCGCTCACGGCGTTTACGGATAACGGTTTTTTTAGCAGGTTGTTTTGCCATTGCCTATAATCCCTCCTTATTTCTTCTTGTTAGCTATAGTTTTTGCAGGGCCTTTTCTTGTACGTGCATTTGTCTTAGTACGTTGACCACGAACTGGCAAACCTTTTCTATGACGCACACCACGATAACAGCCGATTTCTACTAGCCTTTTGATGTCAAGAGAAACATTTCTTCTAAGGTCGCCCTCAACAGTTTGGTTTTGATCGATATAATCACGGATCTTATCCTCGTCCGCTTCTGTCAAATCCTTAACGCGTATATCAGGGTTAACACCTGTAGCAGCTAGGATTTTCTTAGATGTTGACAAACCTATACCAAAGATATATGTCAGTCCAATCTCAATTCGCTTTTCTCTGGGTAGATCTACACCAGCAATACGAGCCATAATTTTGCACCTCCATTAATTAGGTTGTTAGCCCTGGCGTTGCTTATGCTTAGGGTTTGCACATATAACCATTATACGGCCTTTACGTTTTATTACCTTGCATTTTTCGCACATTGGCTTAACTGAAGGTCTTACTTTCATCTGAAATTACCTCCTTTTGGTCTTGCCCTTATTTCTATTTTTGAATTCAGGTTACTTATTTAGAACGCCATGTAATGCGTCCTTTTGTGAGATCGTAGGGCGAAATCTCAACTGTAACCTTATCACCTGGCAGTATACGAATATAGTTCATTCGCAGCTTGCCTGATATATGTGCCAAAATTTTATGTCCGTTTGGCAGTTCTACTTGAAATTGTGCGTTTGGCAGAGCCTCTAACACAACTCCTTCAAGCTCAATAACATCTTGCTTTGACATAATGGATATCCTCCTATGCTCAGTCGTCTAGCTATCATTTTCTTTTCTTTGATTATGCCCTGACAACAGGGTTTTAAGCTTTTTATTGCCTGTAATAGTTTCCTGTGGCAAAAACTGCCCAGTATCCGAAAGATGTATTATATTCTTCGCTTTTGGATTTTCCAGCTTACGCCTTCTCCCATCTGCTATATATATTCTATCTTCCTCTATTTTAGTAACAACAAAATAACCGCCCATATCCCTGCCGGCAACAGCAAGTACTATGCTTCCCACTCTCACACCCACACCGCCTTTACAGTTTGGTCAATATAATTGGTCCATTATCTGTAATTGCAATAGTATGCTCAAAGTGAGCAGATGGCTTCCCACTTTTGGTAACCACTGTCCAACCGTCCCCTAGCACTTCTACTTCCTCACCTTGCAAGTTTATCATAGGCTCTATCGCGATAACTAAACCGCTTGCTAGTCGCCTACCCTTGCCATGTGTTCCGTAGTTAGGAACTTCGGGTTCTTCGTGGAGCTTTCTTCCTATGCCATGCCCGACAAAATCTTTTACGATGCCGTAGCCAAAACTTTCGGCATAAGTCTGGATTTCTGCACCGATATCGCCAAGTCGATTATTGGGTAACGCAGCGTTTATACCCAGCTCCAAACATTTTTGAGTAACTGTAAGCAGCTGTTTAACCTCTGCAGGCACATCGCCCACAGCAACGGTATAGGCATTATCGCCATGAAAACCTTTATAAAAGGCACCAACATCTATGCTGACAACATCGCCATCCTTTACTATAACTTTCTTGGATGGTATGCCGTGGATAACTTGATGATTAATTGAAATACAAGCTGATGCGGGAAATCCACCATATCCAAGAAAAGAAGGTGTAGCACCATGCTTTGTTATACAGTCTTTAATAATGCGGTCTATCTCATAAGTAGATGTACCCGCTTTTACTGCATTCACGCCTTGTGCCAGTGCCTCTGCTGCTATTTTATTAGCCTCAGCCATGGTTCCTATTTCACTTGCGGATTTCAACACAATCATTGTTGTTCCTCCAACGCTCGCAAAACAGCTTCCGCAGTTTTGTCTATCGAGCCTTCATCTGCAACTTCTACAAGCATTCCTTGTTCTTTATAGAATTCTATAAGAGGGAATGTTACTTCTTGATAAGTTTGCAATCTTTTTAGTATTGTCTCGGGTCTGTCGTCTTTACGCATTATTAGCTTCCCGCCACAAACCTCACACAAGTCACCTGCTGTTGATGGCTGATGAACTATGTGGTAAGTTGCGCCACAGTCGCTACATACTCGCCTACCGGCAAGCCTGTTTATAACTTCATTCTCCGAAACATTTAGGTATAACGCAAGATTAATAGTGTTATCCCAACCGAGTAGTACTTTTGCTTGCTCTACATCTCTTGGGTAGCCGTCCAGTATAAATCCATCAGCGCAATCTTCTTTGGCTATTCTCTCTTGCACTATTGGGTTTATAACATCGTTAGGTACGAAATCGCCATCATCGATAAGCGACTTCGCTAATACACCCAACTCCGACCCACTTTTTATCTCAGCACGCAAGGTTGCACCAGTAGAGATAGTGGGTATACCAAAATGCTCACTGATTATAGACGCCTGCGTACCTTTGCCCGCACCTGGGGGACCGATTATTGTAAGTCTCATTTCATTTTGCTCCTATTTTGGGCACTTGATTACTCAAGAAATCCCTTGTAGTGACGCATCATCATCTGCGACTCAAGATTTCTGGAAGTATCCAGAGCAACACCTACCAAGATGATTACCGAAGTACCACCAAGCGCAATGTTCATACCTGTTACCGCACCTACCAAGATAGGTAGAATAGCGATAAATGCAAGCATTAGGGCTCCGACAAGTGTTACTTTGCTTATAACTTTCGTTATAAAGTCTGTTGTGGGCTTACCTGGGCGTATGCCTGGGATAGCACCATTGTTTTTGCGCAGATTATTAGCCATTTCTATTGGATTGTACTGGATTGCGATATAGAAATAGTTAAATGCGATAATTAGCAAGAAGTACAACACAGCATATATAGGTGAGTTGTACGCAAAAGCGTTCATCAATTGACCCATAAAGCTATCTGGCGCTGCACTTATAAATGCACCTATTGTGCTAGGGATAGAAAGTATTGTACCTGCAAAGATAACTGGAAGTACGCCACTCATATTTACCTTGATAGGCATAAATGAGCTTTGTCCGCCGTACATCTTGCGTCCTACAACACGTTTTGCGTATTGGATAGGTATTCTTCTCTCGGCGTTGTTCATTAGAATAATGAAAGTGATTAGTGCTACAAATATAACAGCTATGATAGGCATTATAATGTAACCAACCCAACCTTTTGCTAGAGACTCTACTACTATATTTATTATAGCAGATGGAGCGCTAGAAACAATACCTACGAAAAGAATTAGTGAAATACCATTGCCTATGCCTTTAGCGTCTATGCGCTCTCCAAGCCAAACAACAATTAGAGAACCAGCTGTGAATGCAGAGATAATTGTTACAGCGGCAAGAAAGCCAGCCCAACCATCTACATATTTAACTGCACCGTAACCATTGCGGAATAGGGTGTAAAAGCCGAAAGCTTGAAGTGCTGCGATACCCACTGTTGCATAGCGTGATATCTTCTTAACCTTTTTTTGTCCATCCTCGCCACTTTTTGCTAGTCTCTCTAGTGAAGGAATAGCAACTGTTAGCAGCTGGATGACGATGGATGATGTGATATATGGTGATACAGAAAGCGCAAACAAAGTTCCGCTTGCTAACGCACCACCAGTTAGTACGTCTAGATAACCAAGCAAGTTACCGCCACCGGTGTTAAAAATTGCTTTAAGAGCTGTGGGATCAAGGAAAGGGACAGGAATAGCTGAACCCAATCTTACTACTACTAGTATAAGCATAGTAAATATAAGCTTCTTGCGAAGGTCTTCGATTTTCCACGCATTTCTTAAAGTCTTAAGCATTTTAAACCACCTCGGCCTTTCCGCCTGCAGCTTCTATCTTCGCTTTAGCACTCTCAGAGAAAGCAGCTACATTAACGGTTAACTTTTTAGTGATTTCGCCTGTACCAAGAATCTTAACGCCGTCAAGAGTCTTTTTAAGCATACCAATCTCTTTTAGAGACTCTGCTGTTACAACAGTGCCGTCTTCAAAAACGTTTAGTGCTTCTACATTAACTGTAGCATACTTTGTACCGAAGATGTTGTTGAAACCTCTTTTTGGTACACGTCTTTGTAGTGGCATTTGGCCGCCCTCAAAGCCTGGACGAACGCCGCCGCCGGAGCGTGCGTTTTGACCCTTATGGCCTTTGCCTGCTGTTTTACCGTTACCAGAGCCAGGACCACGACCAACGCGGAAAGCCTTTTTCACGGAACCGGGAGCAGGTGAAAGTTCATGCAATTTCATATTTACTGCACCTCCTTACTTTATGCGTTTGACACCTCTATAAGGTGAGAAATTTTTGTGATTTTACCACGTGTAGCCTCATTATCAGGCTGTGTAGTAACATCGTTGATTTTTTTAAGACCAAGTGAATAAGCAGTAGCTATTTGGTCTTTTTTTCTGCCGTTTAGACTCTTTTTAAGCTCGATTTTAAATGTTGCCATAATTTAGCTACCTCCTTATCCTACAAGTATTTCTTTTGCAGTTTTGCCACGTGTAGCAGCAATTTCGTTTACATCACGTAGTGACGCAAGACCTGCAACTGTTGCTTTAACAACGTTTGTTGGGTTGTTAGAACGCAAGCATTTTGTACGAATATCGTGTATGCCTGCCATCTCTATAACCGCACGCACAGCACCACCAGCGATAACACCAGTACCCTGTGGAGCAGGACGCATTAGTACTTCGCCTGCGCCAAATTTACCAATAACTTCGTGTGGTATAGTTGTGCCTTTTAGTGACACTTTTATAAGGTTCTTCTTAGCGTCCTCAATTCCCTTGCGAATAGCGTCGGGTACCTCGGAAGCCTTACCAAGTCCAAAACCAACTGTGCCATTGCCGTCGCCAACAACAACTAGTGCCGCAAACTTGAATATACGACCGCCCTTAACCGTCTTAGATACACGGTTAATTGCTACTACCTTTTCACTAAGGTTTAGTGTAGATGCATCTATCAATGCCAAGAGTATCCCTCCTTCTATTAGAATTTAAGTCCGCCCTCACGAGCGCCGTCTGCCAATTCTTTTATACGTCCGTGGTATACAAAACCGCCACGGTCGAAAACAACTGTATCAATGCCTTTTGCAAGAGCTTTTTCAGCTACTGCAAGACCAACGATTTTCGCGCCTTCTTTGTTACCGCCATTTGCAGCAAAACCTTTATCCATAGAGGATGCAGCAGCGATTGTAACTCCGTTAACATCGTCGATGATTTGGGCATAGATATGTTTGGCGGAGCGGAATACGGATAGTCTTGGACGAGCAACTGTTCCAGCAATTTTGCCACGAACACGTCTACGTCTTTTGATACGAGATTCTTTTCTGTTAATCTTTTTAACCATAATGGTACTCCTCCTTCCTTACTTCTTGCCCTTACCAGCTTTACCTTCCTTACGGATGATAACTTCGTCGGCGTATTTAACTCCCTTGCCTTTGTAAGGCTCAGGTGGACGTTTCTCACGTACTTCAGCGGCAAATTGGCCAACTTTTTCTTTGTTTGCGCCCTTGATTATAATTTTGTTAGGTGCTGGGCACTCGATAGTGATATCTTCTGTGTCCGACACGATAACTTGATGGCTATAACCCAAGTTCATAACAAGATCTTTACCTTGCTTTGCAGCACGGTAGCCGACGCCGTTTATCTCTAGGTGTTTTTCAAAACCTTTTGATACGCCCTCTACCATATTGGAAAGAAGTGTTCTTGTTAGTCCGTGCAAGCTTTTGCACTCTTTGCTCTCGTCTGGGCGAGTAACAGTTATTACGTTACCTTCCATAACAAGACCAATGCGGCTGTCAAATGTGCGTGTTAGTGTGCCGTTGCTACCTTTTGTAGTAACTGTAGCACCATCAATCTTAACTTCAACACCGGCTGGGACTTCGATGGGTTTATTACCTATTCTACTCATAACATCTTCCCCCTTACCAAATGAATGCCAAGACTTCGCCGCCAACATTTTCTTTGCGAGCTTGCTTGTCTGTGATTATGCCCTTCGATGTGGAAACAATCGCAATACCAAGTCCTTTTAGAACTTTTGGAATGTCCTCACAAGCGGAGTATATGCGCAGTCCGGGCTTAGATACTCTGCGCAACCCTTGGATAACTGGTGTTTTACCAGCACCATATTTTAGTGTTATACGGATAACACCTTGTTTTGTGTCCTCGATAACTATAAAAGACTTTATATATCCCTCGTCAAGAAGAATCTGAGCAATAGCTTTCTTCATCTTTGACGCTGGAATATCCACCGTATCATGTTTTGCCGAATTCGCGTTACGGATACGTGTTAGCATGTCGGCTATTGTATCGGTGATATGCATAGGTCAACCTCCTTCGCTACTACTATTTTACCAGCTTGCTTTCCTAACGCCGGGAATCTGTCCCTTGTAAGCAAGTTCTCTAAAGCAGATACGGCAAACGCCGTATTTACGCAGGTACGCGTGTGGTCTACCACAGATTTTGCATCTGTTGTAAGCCCTGGTAGAGAACTTAGGTGTGCGCTGTTGTTTAACTTTCATTGAAACTTTTGCCATTTTTCTCTACCTCCCTTATTTTGCAAATGGTGCGCCGAGTAGTGTTAGCAACTCTTTGCCCTCTTCGTCTGTTTTTGCTGTAGTTATGAATGTAATATTCATACCACGTAGTTTGTCTATCTTCTCATAGTCAATCTCTGGGAAGATAAGTTGCTCTTTGATACCCATGTTGTAGTTTCCTCTACCATCAAAGCCATTGCCGTTGATGCCACGGAAATCTCTAACACGAGGTAGTGCAACGTTAAAGAATCTGTCCATAAACTCATACATTCTTGCACCACGTAGTGTAACTTTTGCGCCAATAACTACATCTTCACGTAGCTTAAAATTCGCAATAGAATTTTTTGCACGAGTTGGTATAGCTTTTTGACCAGTTATTTTTGCAAGGTCGCCCATGATAGCGTCGATCATTTTCGCGTTATCTTTAAGCTCTCCTGCACCTACGTTTAGCACGATCTTATCAAGTTTAGGGATCTGCATTACACTCTTGTAGCCAAATTTTTTCATCAAAGCTGGTGCTACTTCGCTTTTATAAGTTTCATATAAACGAGCCATGTAAGTTCCTCCCTTTCTTAATATTCTGCGCCACAGTGCTTACAAGCACGAGCTTTTTTGCCTGTTTTTTCGTCTACTTTATGGCCTAGACGTGTAGTTTTGCTACACTTAGGGCATACAGCATTTACTTTGCAAGCATACAACGCGCCTTCAGCAGATACTATTCCGCCTTGCTCGCCCTGTCTGCGGGGTTTAACGTGTTTTGTTACAAGGTTAAGACCTTCAACAATTACTTTTCCTTCTTTTGGGCTAACTTCTAGTATTTTGCCTTGTTTGCCCTTATCCTTGCCGGAAAGTATAGCGACTGTGTCGCCCTTTTTAACATGAAGTTTTTTCATCATAGTTGCGACACCTCCTTATAGTACTTCTGGAGCAAGGGAAAGAATTTTCATATATTCTTTCTCACGAAGCTCTCTCGCCACAGGCCCGAAAATACGGGTTCCTTTTGGGTTTTTATCTTCTTTAATAATTACAGCAGCGTTTTCATCAAAACGGATGTAGGTACCATCTTCGCGACGTAGGCCTTTTGCGCTACGTACCACTACTGCTTTAACAACTTCACCTTTTTTAACAACACCGCCGGGAGCTGCTTTCTTAACGGAAGCAACAATTACATCGCCGATATTGGCATATCTCTTGCGGGAGCCACCAAGTACACGGATACACATAATCTCCTTTGCACCTGTATTATCTGCTACCTTGAGATAGGTCTGCATCTGAATCACAGAGCGTTCCTCCTTTCAAGTAAAAACGGTTCTTTAAAACTGTCGTTCAATATTATTTTGCCTTCTCTATAATCTGGCAAACTCTCCATCTCTTATCTTTGGATAGGGGACGGGTCTCCATGATCATAACAGTATCGCCGATACCGCACTCGTTTTTCTCGTCATGAGCCTTAAACTTAACAGTACGTTTAATAATCTTTTTGTATAGTGGGTGTTTTACCCTGTCAGCAATAGCAACAACAACAGTTTTGTCCATTTTGTCACTTACTACTTTACCTGTACGGGTTTTTCTAAGATTTCTCTCACTCATTTAGTTCGTCCTCCTTCCTTATGCTTCTTCTTTTTGACGGATAACAGTTTTTAGTCTAGCTATATCTTTTTTGATATGGTTTAGACGCATTGGGTTTTCTAGCTGATTAATAGCGTGTTGGAAACGAAGGTTAAACAACTCTACTTTTAGGTCAGCAACTTTTTGGTTTAGCTCATCAACAGATAGCTTTTGCATTTCATTTGCTTTCATTAACCTTCACTCCCTTCTTCTGCTACTTCTTTTTTAACAAATTTGCATTTTACAGGCAGCTTGTGAGATGCTAGACGGAAAGCTTCGCGTGCTAGTTCCTCGGATACGCCACCAATTTCGAACATTACTCTGCCCGGTTTAACTACAGCAACCCAGTACTCAGGTGAACCTTTACCTTTACCCATTCGAGTCTCGGCTGGTTTCTCTGTTATTGGTTTGTCTGGGAAAATTTTGATCCAAACTTGACCACCACGCTTGATGTAACGTGTCATCGCGATACGTGCTGCCTCTATTTGGTTAGAAGTAATCCAAGCTGGCTCCAGTGTTTGTAGGCCAAAGTCACCATAAGAAACTTTGTTACCACGTGTAGCCTTACCTGTCATACGACCTCTCTGTACTCTACGGTACTTTACTCTCTTTGGTAGAAGCATTACTTGCTGCCTCCTTCCCTACGAGGTTTCTTGTCTGCAAGCACCTCTCCGGCATAGATCCATACTTTAACGCCGATTTTACCGTAAGTGGTATCAGCCTCTGCAAAGCCGTAATCTATATCTGCACGAAGTGTTTGTAGAGGAATTGTACCCTCGTGATATTGCTCGCTACGAGCGATTTCAGCGCCGCCTAGACGACCGCTTGCCATTGTTTTGATACCTTTTGCGCCAAACTTCATAGCACGGCCGATAGCCTGCTTCATAGCACGACGGAAGGATGCTCTGTTTTCTAGCTGAGCAGCAATTGCTTCTGCAACTAGCTGAGCGTTTTTGTCTGGTTGCTTAACTTCTACAACATTTAGGGAAACAGCCATTTTTTGCTCTTTACCTTTGTTTATCATGTCTTCGCAAAGTAGACGTACTTTCTCTATCTCTGTGCCGCCTTTACCGATAACAACACCGGGACGTGCACAATGTAGATGAATTCTTACTCTTGCTGCATCTCTCTCGATTTCAATCTTAGGGATACCAGCATCATATAGTTTTTTCTTTAGGAATTTACGCAGGTTGTAGTCCTCGACCAAGATATCGCCGAAAGCGTTATCACGAGCAAACCAGCGGGAATCCCAATCTTTAATTACACCCACGCGTAGACCGTGTGGATTTACTTTCTGGCCCATAGTTTACCTCCTCTTTCAGCTTAATTCCCGTCCCGAACAACCATGGTAACGTGAGACGTTCTCTTTAGTATAGAGAAAGCTCTACCCTGTGCTCTGGGACGAATTCTTTTTAGTGTGGGACCTGGACAAGCAAAACACTCTGCTACGATCATTTCGCTGCGGTCCATGTTTTTAGCGGGATCATTCTCGCCATTTGCTATGGCACTGTTAAGCAACTTTAGTAGTGGCTCACAAGCTGCCTTTGGGGTGTATTTAAGAATAGCCAATGCTTCCTCAACGGGCTTGTTTCTTATCATATCAAGTACGATTTGTACTTTGCGCGGAGAAATGCGGGCGTGTCTTAGATAAGCCCTTGCTTCCATGAATTTATCCTCCTTACTTAGACTTCTTGTTTGCGGCATGGCCTTTGTAGGTACGAGTTGGTGCAAATTCACCTAGCTTGTGTCCTACCATATCCTCTGTTACATATACTGGTACGTGTTTACGACCGTCATGCACTGCAAAGGTGTGTCCGACAAACTGTGGGAATATGGTAGAGGTACGACTCCAAGTCTTTAGCACGCGTTTTTCTTCTTTAGCGTTCATTTCCTCTACTCTGCTTAGCAGCTTAGGCTGCACGAAAGGTCCTTTTTTGGTACTTCTGCTCATTAGCTAACTTGCCTCCTTTCAGCTTGCCTTATTTGGCGTTGCGACGTTTAACGATAAATTTATCGGAACTTTTGTGTTTGTTACGTGTTTTGTAACCAAGTGCTGGTTTACCCCATGGTGTCACAGGACCTGGACGACCGATAGGAGATCTACCCTCACCACCACCGTGTGGATGGTCGCATGGGTTCATGACAGAACCACGTACTGTTGGACGAATACCCATGTGGCGGATACGACCTGCTTTACCATAGTTTACGTTCTCGTGGTCGATATTACCAACCTGACCGATAGTAGCTATGCAAAGCTGTGGTACGTTTCTTAGCTCACCTGAAGGTAGACGGATAAGCGCGTAACCGTTTTCTTTAGCCATTAGCTGTGCTTGGATACCTGCTGCACGAGCAAGCTGAGCACCTTTTCCTGGATAAAGCTCGATAGCGTGGATAAAAGTACCGACTGGTATAAACTCTAGTGGTAGAGCATTACCAACTTTGATATCTGCGTTTTTACCGGAAACAACAACGTCGCCAACTTTTAAGCCGTTTGGTGCAAGAATATATCTTTTCTCGCCGTCCTCGTATTTAACAAGTGCGATGTGTGCGCTACGGTTAGGGTCATACTCAAGTGTCATAACTGTTGCTGGCATATCAACTTTGTTACGTTTAAAGTCGATGATACGGTATTTGTTTCTGTTACCGCCGCCTTTGTGACGAACTGTTATTTTACCTGTGTTGTTACGACCAGAGTGCTTTTTTAGTGGCTCAAGCAGGCTCTTCTCGGGTGCAACTTTTGACAAGTTAGAGTAATCTGTGCTTGTCATGCCACGTCTACCCGGGGTCGTGGGTTTGTATTTTTTTATAGCCATTTTTCCATTCTCCTTGTAGAATTATCGGAGCAGGAGTTTGCTCCATAAATTAAGTGCAGCTTTGCCAGTGGCAAATATTACTGCATACTTTCAAAGAACTCAATGCCCTTGCTGTTGTCTGCAAGAGTGATGATAGCCTTTTTAAAAGAAGGTGTGTAACCAGATGTACGCCCCATTCTTTTAAATCTGCCTTTGCAGTTCAGTGTGTTCACTTTTGCAACTTTAACACCTGGGAATACAGCCTCTACAGCTTTTGCAATCTCTATTTTGTTTGCATCTTTAGCTACTTTGAAAGTGTATTTTTTCATTGCTACACCTTCCATGCTGTTCTCAGTGATGATAGGAGCAATTATAATATCATGTGGTGTTCTCATTATGCGTACACCTCCTCGATCTTATCTACTGCCTGTGCGGAAATAACAACTTTGCCCGCATTTAGTAGGTCGTATGTGTTTATAGCGCCTACGATAGAAGTTTTTACACCTGGAATGTTATTTGCGCTAGCAACTAGCATTTTGTTTGGTGTATCTGTTACTATCAAAGCTTTGCCATCTACATTCAACGCACCTAGCATTTTTATTACAGACTTTGTTTTGTACTCGCTAGCTGTTAGGCCGTCTACTACAATAAAGTTGCTTTCGTTAACTTTTGCAGATAGAGCGGATTTAAGAGCTAGTAGTCTTACTTTCTTGTTTAGTGTGTAGCGGTAGCTACGTGGTTTTGGGCCTAGAGCCACACCACCATGACGCCACTGTGGAGCACGTGTAGAACCCTGTCTTGCATGACCAGTTCCTTTTTGTCTCCAAGGTTTTCTACCACCACCACGAACCTCTGTACGAGTTAGTGTGGATTGTGTACCTTGACGTTGGTTTGCAAGATAGTTTTTAACAACATCATGCATAACCGACACATTTGGTTCAATACCGAATATAGCTTCAGAAAGTTCTCTCTCGGCAACACTTTTGCCTGTCATATCATATACATTAACTTTTGGCATAGTAATTTCCTCCTTCCTTAAGCTTTAACGCTGTTTGTTATATATACAATCCCGTTTTTAGGACCTGGGATTGCGCCACGAACAGCAATTAGGTTGTTTTCTGCATCAATTTTTACAACATCCAAGTTTTGGATTGTAACTCTCTGTGCACCCATATGACCAGGTAGTTTTTTACCTTTCATAACACGAGAGGGGTCGGAACACGCACCGTTTGAACCCGCATGGCGGTGTACAGGGCCTGTACCGTGAGTTTCTTTTAGAGAGCGTTGGCCATAACGTTTGATAACACCCGCATAACCTTTACCTTTTGATGTGCCGCACACGTCTACACGGTCGCCTGATTCAAAAGCATCTGCTTTGATGATGTCGCCAACATTCAGTACAGAGATATCCTCTAGTCTGAATTCTCTTAGGTTTTTCTTTAGTGCCACGTCCGCTTTTGCGAAATGACCTTTTACAGCTTTGTTTGCACGTTTGTCGCTAAGAACACCGTAGCCGATCTGCACAGCTTCATAGCCGTCGTTTTCGATAGTCTTCTTTTGTACAACCACGCAAGGGCCTGCTTCGATTACAGTTACAGGTATTACTTTACCAACTTCGTCGAAAAGCTGTGTCATGCCCACTTTTTTGCCGATGATACATTTTTTCATGTTTTGTTTCCTCCATTTCGGTTATTGGTTGACTTTGTAGCCAACATGACCTTGCAAGCATTTGGGATATCGTTATCCATTGCTATAAATAAATTATAGTTTGATTTCGATTTCCACGCCAGCAGGGAGCTCTAGGGATTTAAGAGTTTCTACAGTTTTGTTAGATGGACGCAAGATGTCGATAAGTCTTTTGTGTGTTCTCATTTCGAACTGCTCACGGCTGTCCTTATACTTATGAACCGCACGAAGAATTGTTACAACTTCTTTATTTGTAGGTAGTGGGATAGGTCCCGATACCTTAGCGCCTGTCCTTCTTGCTGTTTCTACAATCTTCTCAGCTGATGCGTCCACCAATCTGTGATCGTAGCTCCTAAGCCTAATTCTGATTCTTTCCTTGACTGCCATTTAGATCGCCTCCTTAGTTAAATTTGTTTTAGGCGTTTGTTTTAGCTGTAAACTCTGTCGGGTGTTTCGTGGTCTTGTATAAAAAAACGGAAATTTTATCCACAATAAAAATTACAGATAAACTCCCCGAGGTTTGCCCCCAGCCACAAGTGGCGAGTTGCTACAACACCAAAAAAAACTGACAGTTATTAAAACTAATTTAGTGCCGCCCGGTTTAAAATCGGACATACTCCACGGAAATTTTCCAACTTAATGGTCACAACCTCCCGCTTCAACGCATATCTTTCATCTCAAACGATGAAACATCGCAGTCACGCTTAAATATAATACCACACAATATATCCATTTGCAAGCATAATCGTATATTTGTATATGTAGAATATCAGAGATTTTATATGTAATTTTTTGTGTATTTTGCCATGTCGCAAAAATTCTTACCTTATTATATATAATAGCGCTTTCTTTTTGATTGACAAGCAAAAGAAAAAAATGTTATACTAAGCGAAGTAATTTGAGCCAGTGGATATTGGCATAGCTAGGAGCAACGGAGAAAAGAATGAAAGAAAATAATTATAATGTCGGGCTGGTTTCGCTCGGCTGTTCAAAAAACCAAGTAGATGCAGAGCTAATGCTCGCTATGGTGGCACAGGGTGGGTATAACATCTGCGCAGATGCTTCCCAGTGTGATGTAGTTATCATCAATACTTGTGGTTTTATTGAGTCTGCAAAGCAAGAATCTATAGAAACCATACTGGAATACTGTGATAAAAAGAATGATGGCAAGCTAAAATGTGTTGTCGTTACTGGCTGTCTTGCCGAGAGATACAAAGAGGAGCTTGCGAGCGAAATACCAGAAACCGATGTTGTTCTTGGTATTGGCAACAACTCAAACATTGTACAGTCCATTGACAAGGCGCTTAGTGGTGAACGTGTTTTAGCATTTGGTAGCAAGTACGACCTCAGCCTTGATGGCGTCCGTGTGTTGTCAAATGCACCATATTTTGCATATGTTAAATTATCCGATGGCTGTGACAACAGGTGTACATATTGTGCAATACCACTAATCCGTGGTAACTTCCGTAGTCGTGAGCTACCGCATATTATATCCGAGGTAAAAGAGCTTGTGCGTGGTGGCGTTCGTGAGATTAATCTTATCGCGCAGGACACTACTAGCTATGGTAGGGATATTTATGGCGAGCAAAAATTGCCACAGCTAATAGACGAGGTCTGTTCTATTGAGGGTGTGCATTGGGTGCGTGTGCTATACTGTTATCCAGAGCGTCTAACTGATGATATCATAGATGCTATCGCACGTCAACCAAAGGTGGTTAATTATATTGATGTACCTGTTCAGCACGCAAGTGGCAAGGTATTGGCAGAGATGAACCGCCGTGGCAACAAGGAGAGCATACTAGCACTTGTGCGTAAGCTACGCGAGAGAATACCAAATGTCGCTATCCGAACTACGCTAATCGCCGGCTTCCCAGGTGAGACCGAGGAAGATTTCACAGAGCTATGTGAGCTAGTGACAGAGGCACGTTTTGACAGACTTGGTTGTTTTGCATATTCACAGGAGGAGGACACACCCGCTGGTGAACGTGAGGACCAAATCGACCCGAAAGTACGTGCACGCCGTGCAGAGCTTATTATGGAGCTACAAATGGATATAGCTTTTGATATTGCCAATAATATGATAGGCAAGGAGCTTGCTGTATTGGTTGAGGGTGCAGAAAATGGCGAGTACTATGGTAGGAGCTATATGGACGCCCCAGATATAGACACAAAAGTTTATTTTACATCTGATAACAAGATAGCTGTCGGCGACTTTGTTAACGTAGCGATAACCTCTAGCAGAGAGTATGACCTTGTAGGAATTGCAAAATTTTAACTGAATGGAGCATAAGCCAGAATGAATTTACCAAATAAACTAACCATGCTTAGAATGTTTCTCATCCCTGTTTTTATGTTGTTCTTTTACGTGGACACCATACCTTACAATATGATGCTTGCGCTTATCATATTTGTGGTTGCATCAGTAACCGACTGGGTAGACGGCTATATTGCACGTAAGTATAACCTCATCACTGATTTTGGCAAATTTATGGATCCAGTAGCAGATAAGCTACTCACTATGTCTGCTATGATAGCATTTATAGATGTTATCGGTATCCCCTCTTGGGCAATCACTATCATACTGGGGCGTGAGTTTATAGTTACCGCTATGCGTATAATCGCCGCAGAAAAAGGCATTGTTATAGCTGCCGATAAGCTAGGCAAAATAAAAACTGTTGTGCAAATGCTGTGGATTATCTATGTTCTACTGGTATGTGCTATAGCGCCTTACTTCTCTGTGACAGGCTCAGACATTGATATTGGCAGTACATTGCTTGGTTATGGCAATATAGGCCTGTGGGCTTCTGTTATACTAACTGTGGTATCCGGCTGTAATTACATCATACGTAACAAAAAAGTGTTCCTTGACACTTAATTCTATAAAGGAGGACTGTATTAATGAAAATATTTAATACACTAACAAGGCAAAAAGAAGATTTCGTACCAATAGAACAAGGTAAGGTGAAAATATATGCTTGTGGACCTACTGTGTATAACCTTATCCATATAGGTAATGCTAGACCACTTTGCGTGTTTGATGTGCTACGCAGATATTTTGAGTATCGTGGCAACGAAGTTACTTTTGTGCAGAACTTTACAGATATTGATGACAAAATTATCAACAAAGCAAATGACGAGGGTACAGATTACGCCACTATTGCAGAGAGATATATAGCAGAATATTGGACAGATGCAAACGGGCTAGGCGTAGCAGAGGCAACAATGCACCCAAAAGCTACACAGTCCATAGACGAGATAGTAGATATTGTTAGCGATATTGTAGATAATGGTTATGGCTATGCAGTTAATGGCAATGTATACTTCCGCTCACGCAAGTTCAAGGAATATGGCAAGCTATCCAGACAACCGCTAGAGGACCTAGATGCTGGCAACAGGATAGACGTGCAGAGCGAGAAAGAAGATGCACTTGATTTTGTACTATGGAAAGCTGCAAAACCAGGCGAGCCTAGCTGGGCATCACCATGGGGCGAGGGCAGACCAGGCTGGCACATCGAGTGTACTGCTATGATACGCAAGCATCTTGGCAATAACATTGATATCCACTGTGGCGGTCAGGACTTGATTTTCCCACACCACGAAAACGAGATAGCACAGGCTGAGTGCTGTGGAGACGGCACTAACTATGCTAATTTCTGGATGCACAACGGTTTTATAAATGTAGATAGTCGCAAAATGAGCAAATCTCTTGGCAATTTTTTCACCGTGCGTGATGTTGCAGAGAAGTATGGCTACGAGCCTATCCGCCTGATGATGATACAAGCGCAGTACCGCACACCTATTAACTACACAACAGAGGTTATAGAGCAGTGCAAAAACTCGCTAGAGAGGCTGTACAACTGCCTTGGTAACCTTGAGTTTGCTATTGGTAACGCACAGGATGGCACGCTGAACGCAGAGTTTACTGCAATATGTGATGCAAGACATACACAGTTTTTGCAGGCAATGGATGACGACCTAAACACAGCCGATGCTCTAGCTGCATTGTTTGAGCTTTCTCGTGATATCAATACATATATCACAGGTGAGCACAGCAAACAGGACCTTGACTACGCGTATGAAATGTACAATAGAATTGCAAACGTACTTGGTATCTTGTACAACAAGCAAGAAGATGACCTAGATGCAAAAGTTGAGGCATTAATCGAGGAACGCCAGCAAGCGCGCAAGGATAGAAACTTTGCACGTGCGGACGAAATCCGTGATATCCTAAAAGCAGACGGTATAGTGCTAGAAGATACACCACAGGGTGTTAAATGGAAAAAAGTATAAACTAACTGCAATGTATAAGCAAAGGCGATGTGAAAAATCACATCGCCTTTTGTGCTGTCTGCTAGCTTGTTTAGCTAACTAAAAGTGTAATACCTATATCATAATTGTCACCAGAGACAATTATGCCGTCCTCTACGACTATATCATCGCCACGCATAGGCATTATCACCAGTGGCACGTCTTCGACAAGATCAGTGGATATCCACCT
Source organism: uncultured Oscillospiraceae bacterium (assembly GCA_964369345.1). Classification (GTDB taxonomy): domain Bacteria; phylum Bacillota; class Clostridia; order Oscillospirales; family Ruminococcaceae; genus Angelakisella. The sequence continues at coordinate 18,373 of CAYJFF010000003.1, read as the reverse complement.
TGACTGCATTGCCTCCAGCTCCTCTATGGATATATCTTCACCCACTATTTTTACCTCAACGTCAGAGTACTCAAAATATTCTACTTCGCTTTCATCTAGTGCGAAAGAATAGTCACTATCAAGTGTGCTGATATAGTATCCTCTAGACCAAAACTCATTAGATATTGCTACTGCGTCCACACTCTCCCAGTCTTTTTCTGGGCTTAGTTCATAACCCATCTGCTCTAGTAGAGCTGCTGTTTTCTCATATCCCTCAAAGATTGGCAAGTTCATCGTGTCTATAGCTCGTAAACGAGTGTAGCTATTTTGACTGAAAAAGTTACTAGAATAATTAAACAACAGTGATTCCATATCTATATATAGATATCCAAGCAGTCTATCACTTTCCTTGTAATCCATACCCATAGCTAAGCTATCTTGTTGTAGAGCACTGTATAACTGCTGTGCATCTGCTGTAGATATTGTATCGCTTACTTCAAAACCAAGGTTATCATACAGCACCATAGTTTTTACGCTCTCCACAGGTATAATCTGTGTTGGGTTCATACTCGCTACCACCTCTGGGCTATTCAGTATTGCGCTATATAGCTCATTTGTGCTTACATCTCTCTTGCTATATGCGCGCTTCATGTTAGAAAAACCTAGGTTGTACTGAAGATAAAAGTTACTATATTCTACATTTACATCTGTACTGTTCGTATTAGAGTATATGTGGCCTTCTGTGTCATAGTCGATATACGCACGGTGTAGCTCTGTTACTAGCTGTATAGTTTCCTTGTCTGTAATAGTTGCAACACCTATCTCTACTGGGTTTTCCATTTGCTCGTCAGTGAATGACACACCATGCCTGTTTCCGTCCCACACATATCCATACCAGTTGTTTGTGTAATCTAGCTGTATTGTAACACTCTCTGCGCTTTCTGCACTTGGCACACGCTTAACATAGCCAAATATATCAAAATCAATCATTGCACCTAGTATTAGTGGTACAGCAAATGCTATTGTTGCCAGTGGCAAGAACTTTTTAGCCCCTGCAAAGCCACGGTTTAGTATTAGCACTGCTATAGCAACTATGATAAGGTCCCAAGACAGTATCTCCACCCAAGGGAAAGCGTATGTGGAAGAGTATATGCCAAATATAGACATAAAAGCAAGTCCCAGTGCAAAGCTACCTACAGTAGATGCTAGCACCACCATAATATTACGCATAAAGCAGTTATTGCCATTTACTTCTGCAAGCTCGCTCTTGCGTATTTTGTTGAAGAACATTGCACCAAAAGTGAGCGCTAGTGCTAGTAATATCCACGACAGGAACATAATCCATGCTTCTAGCTCTGTAAATGTTGTAAACGGGAACACAAAAGGTGACACTACTGGTGTAAGTATAGTCGCTGCGAAGTCCTGTATATCCAAAACATAGCCTTTTAGGAATATCTGCAAAACAACAGGTGTTAGCAGGTATATAGCTACTGGCGCAAACATAAACTCCAGTGAATATATCAGCGTTTCTACTATTGTTCCCACAAACTGTGCCACAAAAAACACGATAGCAGTTATTACCACTACTGCTACTAGCAGTGCTACCCACTCCAGTAGCAAGTAATCGAGTTCTACATAAAATCTATCATAATCACGCATCACATGAAACGCATAGTGCACAATGTATGTTATGATATATGTTAGAGTTGCAGGTATCATAACTGTTTTTACCACTGCAAACATTGCAGATAGTGTTAGTACCTCGCGCTTAACAGGTAGGGAGTGGTACAAATCTACTGCGCGTTTGTTGTGGATATATTTTACTGATATCAGTGCAACTACAAATGCACCTATAAGGAATACAGCAATAGCTAATAAGCCAAGCTCACTGTAAAAATTGCTATTGGCGATAAAATAAGGCGTCGACCAGCCATATTCTTCGTTGAATGCCATACTCCTGTACTCTATAAAAACTGGTACAGTAAAGAACAATACACCTATAAATAATAGTAGTAGCATATTGTATAGATTACCTAGTAGCTCACGCTTGTATAGCTTATAGAATGATGTTGTTGTAGTCATATCCAACCGCCTCCATTTCTCCTATGAATACTTCCTCCAGTGTCAGAGGAACTACCTCACAGAACACAGGGTTTAGTGTTTTTAGCGTTTCTATTACATTCTCTGCCTCTCCACGTACCAGCAGGTTGCTAACGCTACCTTTATCAGTTTGTTTTAGTATCTCAAGACCTGTACTGCTTATATCCACTGGGCTTGTAAAAGAAATCTGTATGTTGCACAGCCCCAGTTTCAGGTCATCAAGGTCACGCTCAAACATTATCTTACCATTGTGTATCAGCCCTATATGGTCACACAAATCCTCAAGCTCACGCAGATTATGGCTGGTAACTATAACTGTCATATTCCTGTCAACAATCTCCGCTGCCAGTAGTTTTTTTATCATCAGACGTATAACAGGGTCCAGACCATCAAATGTTTCATCTATTAGCAGGTAGTCACAGCAACAGCTCATAGCCACCAATATGGACGCCTGACGTTTTTTACCTTTGCTGAATGTATTAATCTTCGCCTTGCAGTCTATGGGGAAGTATTTTTTTAGCTCCTCGTACTTTTCCCAGCTAAAACTATCGTATATCTCGCTGTAGAATTTTGCCATTGTGTCCGTGGTTGCTTTTGGTATATAGTAAACATCGTCCGATAAATAAAACACGTGTTGCTTGGTTTTTACATTCTCATACACTGTGTTTCCATCTACAGTTATATCGCCCTCGTCTGGGCTATAAACCCCAGAAATCAGCCTAAGCAGTGTGGATTTGCCAGAGCCATTTGGCCCCACAAGCCCGTATATACAGCCACGTTCTATATCTGTGTCCAGTGCATTAAGCGCTATAAAATCTCCAAATTTTTTAACTAACGACCTCGCTCTAATCAACTCGCTCACCCTTCCTCTTTATCACTATATTCTTTTTCGCAAAGCTCTATAACATCTTCTTTAGGTACGCCTACCATTCTAGCCTCATGCACAATAGCCGCCATTTCTGCCATTTTCTTTGTGCGCAGTATCTGTGCTGTGCTACTCTCGTTATTTACAAACGAGCCACGGCCAGCCACGCTATATATAGCACCTATTTGCTCCAAATTACGGTAGGCTTTTTGTATTGTGTTTGGGTTTATCCCCAGCTCCACCGCCATACTACGCACTGATGGCAAGGCTTGGTCTGCTACGTAAACTCCACGCGCTATCTGCTCCAAAATCTGCTCCTCCAGTTGTTTGAATATTGGTCTTTTATCCCGATAGTCCAAATTTATCACATATATACCTCCTTTCGGCATTGCTGTATCGTGCTCACTAACTGTATTATCACAAGTAGTACACTTCATACACTTATAATACAGCTTAAACCTCCATTTGTCAATAGCAAATCTTACTTTTGTGTAAAATTTATAGTTTTTACTTCTGTACAACAGCTCAAACACAACAAAAAAGCTATGCACCACAGTTTCTACTGTAATACATAGCTTTTATCTGTATATTAGTTCTCCATAGGTGCCGCTATACCAGTATGGTTTTGATATCCAACTGGGTGGCTACGCCATTTTTCATCAGCTTTCCAGCCAATGCTCATAATATCGTCGCCTGTTTCTTCTATATAATGCTTAAAGTGTGCACGCATTTCTTCTAGTTTCTCGGCATATGCACTGTCGTTCACAAGGTTTTTCTTCTCATATGGGTCTGCCACTAGGTCAAACAGCTCCTCTGCATTGTCCTCTATGTAGAATGTGTACTTGTAATCACCTGTGCAAATCATACGACCTGGCGACACGGTATAGCCCCACTCTGTGTGCCACTGGCTAGCTACATAGTCACGCTGTGGCAGATTACCACCAGTGAGTGCTGCTGAAATATCTAGCCCTCGCATACCAGCTGGTGCTTCTATCCCTGCAAATGAGCACAAGGTTGGGAACATATCTAGCAGTGTTACCACGCCCTCTATACCCCTGCTCTGCTGTGTTATGCCGGCACCACTGAACATGAACGGAACACGTGCTATTTCCTCATAGAAATTAACTTGTTTTGTTGCCATACCACGTGCAGCCATACTATCACCATGGTCTGCAATTAGCATAACCATTGTGTTGTCTTTCTCTCCACTTTCCTCTAGCGCGTCCAGTATCTTGCCTATCTCTTTATCCACAAGTGTTAGATAATAGTAGTACGCAGCCAAGTAGTGCCTGAATTTCTTCTCTGTCCAGCCCACTGTTTGCGCCTGTCTGTTGTGGCTACAGCAGATATATTGCACACCTTTAGGGCGGTTTTCTATATCGTCAAACTCAAAATTTTCTGGTAGTGGTGGTAACTCAAAACCTGCTGGTAGTGGCAGTTCTTCTTTATCATATGCGTTTTCACCCACCCAGCCACAGATATTATGTGGGTTCACTAGGTCAGCTACAAGTAGATATGGCTTCTCAGCATTTTCTTTACGTTCATTTAGGTAGTCCACTGCAAAGAGCCTTGTTGCGTGGTCTATGTATGTATCCATATTCAGCGGGAAAGCCTCATGCTCATCTGGGATTTTTAGCAATGTTTCCTCGTGGCATTTAAAGCCTCTAAGCGTGCCTGCGTCGTGGCATTTTCCAAAATGCACAGCATCATATCCAGCATTTGTAAACACCTCACCAATAGCTGGAATATCCTCGCCCACTGGTGTCACTGGCCAGTTGCGTCCATTAGAGCGCACATCTACCTCGTGGCTATATAAGCCACTCCAAAAAGCCGCCCTCGCTGGCTGGCATATTGGGCATGGTGTATAGCACTGCTCAAATTTCACGCCTTCTTTTGCTATCCTGTCAATATTCGGTGTTTTTACAAAAGTGTCACCATATGCTGGCAAAGCTCGCCAAGTTAGCTGGTCTGTTACAATAATGATTATATTTTTTTTCACGCTCATACTCCCTTACTATTTTTATTGTGTATAGAACATTAGCGTGAAGTGTAGCCATATCAACAGCCACCATTTCACGCTATACTCAAAAATCATATTAATTAAAAATTAGTAGCTACCCTCTGTATTAGATACTATGCCAGCATCTTCTTTATGGCGAGATGTAGCGCGTTTTTTGTCTAGTAGCTCTAGGTATAGGTCCTCATCTATTGGTAGCTCTACCATTTTGCCCAACCAAGATGACATATGCATAGCATTGCTAAGCTCTAGTCCATTTATACCTTCCATGCCATCAGCTACCAGTGGCTCACCACGTAGTATGCTAGCAGCAAACGCGTTTAGTATTCCAGGGTGTTGCTCATTCTTACCATCAGTTTCTACATTTTCTTCTGTCATGTCAGGCTTTTTGAAACCTTGTGTTGTATTTACGATAAATTCGCTTAGTTTTTCATCTAGGCGGTATAGTGTTAGTGTGCCTTTCTCAGAAACTAGCTTACCACCATCAAGTGTTATTTCAAACCTATTTGTACCAGGTGCATCACCAGTTGTTGTGATGAACACGCCTGTTGCACCATTTTCAAATTCCATAAATGTTGTAACATCATCTTCAACTTCGATATCATGCCATTTTCCCTCATACATAAAGGACTGTACTTTTGCAGGCATACCACAAATCCATTGTAGCAAGTCTAGGTTGTGTGGGCACTGGTTAAGTAGCACGCCGCCACCCTCGCCAGCCCAAGTAGCACGCCAAGCGCCAGAGTCATAGTAGTACTGAGAACGGAACCAGTCTGTGATAATCCAGTTTACTCTACGAATTTCACCAAGCTCGCCACTCTCTACTATCTCTTTCATTTTTCTATATACACAGTTAGTACGTTGGTTAAACATCATACCAAAAACTTTGCCACTTTTCTCTGCTGCTGCCATCATCACGCGAACATCTTTTGTGAAAACGCCTGCTGGTTTCTCGCACATAACATGTATGCCAGCCTCGAAAGCCTCTACAGCAAGTGTTGGGTGCTGGTAGTGTGGTGTAGCGATAAGAACAGCATCAACCAAACCACTCTTTATAAGCTCAGAGCCTTCTTCAAAGATAGCTATGCTCTCTGGCATATTCTCTTTAACCCAGTCACGTCTTTCTTGCTTACGGTCTGCTACTGCAACAACCTCTATCTCGGAGCACATTTCTTTTGTGATTATATTGCCGATATGCCCCGTGCCCATGTTACCCATACCAATGATTCCCAATTTAACCTTGCTCATAATTATCTCCTTCTTATTCTACATTCTATGTAGCACTCTTGGTTGCAGACAAGGCTAAATTTTATCATTTATATGCATGAATAGCCCCTAGATATATGCAACTGTTCTAAACATAACACAGAGTGTCGCTATAGTCAACAACATAATTTACAGTAACCGAAAAACTGTGATGTTGCACATAAACAAAACGCTTCTTTTATGCAACATTTGTTCGGCTTCTTTTTATTAGCATTATGCAAACTGTAAGTATAATCGGGAAAAGTACAGCAGCTAATATACCTATACGCAGATTGTTATCGAAAACCCCAGAAACAAAACCAACCACAGTAGGCCCTGCAGAGCAACCCAAATCTCCACCAAGTGCTAGTAGTGCAAACATGGCTGTACCACCCTTTATGCGTGTAGACGCCATGCTGAAAGTTCCTGGCCACATTATGCCAACTGTAAGACCGCACATAGCACTGCAAATCAGCGCTATTATTGGCACTGGTACAAATACCACTATAAGATATAGTGCTACGCAGGACGCTCCACTTATTATCATAAAGTTGTCCAGCTGAATTTTGTCACCATGCTTGCCATAGTATGCGCGTGATAATCCCATACAAACTGCAAATGCCATAGGTCCTGCTATATCACCCAGTGCTTTTGTAATGCCAAGCCCCTGCTCTGCAAATGTAGACGCCCACTGGCTAATGGACTGCTCCGATGCGCCAGCTGCTACCATTATCAGCATAAATACCCAGAATATCTTTTGGCTGAAAAGCTCTTTGATGTTTAGTGGTGCGTGCTCCTCCAGTTTTACCATTGGTACTCTGGTGAAAGCGATAGTATTTATTACTGGGACTACTGCCCATATCACAGCCAGTAAACGCCAGTTTTCTATACCAAAAACAGCAAAGTATATAGTAGATAATAGCACTACACCCACCTGCCCCCAGCAGTAAAACGAATGTAAAAGGCTCATAGCTTTTTCTTTGTTCTCTGTAGGGCATGCCTCTACGATAGGGCTTATTACTACCTCTAGCAAACCACCACCAATTGCATATGTCAGCACGGATATCAGTATCCCTATAAATGGACTAGGTAGCATATCTGGCAAAATCGCAAGTAGTACCAAACCCAGCGCTGCAAAGATATGTGCAATAACAGCTGTTGCCCTGTAGCCTATTTTGTCAACAAATGAAATAGCTGCTACATCTACCAGTAACTGCATAATAAAATTTAGCGTGATAAGCAATGTTATTTGTGCTAATGGGATATTGTATTCGCCCTGTAATCTCAAAAATAGCAGTGGCAAAAAGTTGATAACTATCGCCTGCACTATGTACCCTGTAAAACATGAGTATATTGTAGAATTATATTTTTTATCCATTTGTTCTTGCAACCTTCTTTTCTATAAGCTCAATCATATCTGCTAATGCACCATCTGTAAAATTACACAGCACTGTATCAACATTCTTTTTTACATCTTCGTGGGCATCAGCAACGGCAGCAGAAAAACCTGCTACTTGCATAATGCTGATATCATTATAACTATCACCCACAAAAAAAGTCATTGCTCTATCAATGTTATTCTGTGTGCATATTTTCTCAAAAGCCAACCCCTTGCTAACACCACAAGTCACAGCCTCTATAGAGTGTTCACCTGTTATCACATAGTCCGCCTCTTTTTGTGTGCTTCCACATATTTTCTCATACACATCGTGCACACAGTTGTGCTGTGTTATGTATAGTAGCTTGTAAAATGGCTGTTTAATCTCCGCTAAATTACACACTGGGTAGCGTGCATTTAGCACAGGCCGTTCTTCCTCACCAAACTTTGCAGTTATATATCCATCATCATTGACTACCAGCAAGCCTACATCACTGTGTTTCTTGCAAAACTCCACAGCAAAATCCACTGTGTCCTGTGTCAGCACCATTGTTTCCACTGCTCTCCCCTGTATAAAATCATACAAGCACGAGCCATTATTCAGTATCGACAATCCATTTATTGGCACATTTTCCAGTACTGCTAGGTCGCCAATGTACCTACCTGTTGCTATAGAAAAAGTACCGCCATTTTCTACAAAATACCGTAATGCTTGCAGGTTCCTTGGTGGTATATAGTCTGCTGTTGATGATAACGTACCATCTACATCTGAGAAAAGATGTACTCCATCAAAAATTTTACTATTCATATCTGACCTCATTTGCACAAGCTACCATATAATTACATTCAAAAACGGAGCCATGAAAACACAGCCCCGCATTGGTAGAATGTCGCAAGATAGCTTATCTACTTATATTATTGATTGTTTTTTCTCGCCTCTAGTGCTGCAATAGCATCTTTACGAGATAGGTTTATTCTGCCTTGTTGGTCTATTTCGTTAACCATAACTAGGATTTCATCACCAGCAGATACGATATCTTCTACTTTTTCCACACGTTTGTCATCTAGCTTAGATATATGCACAAGACCCTCTTTACCAGGTGCAATCTCAACGAATGCGCCGAACGCCATTAGTCTTGTTACTATACCTTTATAGATAGCGCCAACCTCTGGGTCGTTTACTATAGTTTCGATAACCATAATAGCACGTTTTACGTTCTCGGAGTCAATACCAGCAACAAACACGCTACCATCGTCCTCGATATCAATTTTAACTTCGCACTCAGCACAGATTTTTTGTATAACTTTACCGCCAGAGCCGATAACTTCGCGGATTTTATCTGGGTCGATTTTTAGTGATTTCATCTTAGGTGCATAAGCAGAAAGTTCCTCGCGTGACTCTGGGATAGCTTTTAGCATGATATCATCGATGATGTAGTCACGTGCTGCATGTGTTTTAGCAAATGCCTCTTTGATAATCTCAGGTGTTAGACCGTCAATTTTTAGGTCCATTTGTATAGCTGTGATACCTTTATGTGTACCACCTACTTTAAAGTCCATATCGCCGAAGAAGTCCTCGACACCTTGGATATCTACCATAGTCATCCAGCGGTCACCCTCTGTGATAAGACCACAGGAGATACCAGCAACAGGAGCTTTAATTGGAACACCAGCGTCCATAAGTGCAAGTGTAGATGCACAGATAGCACCCTGAGATGTAGAACCGTTAGAGGAAAGCACCTCGGATACTAGACGGTATGAGTATGGGAAATCTTCCACTGCTGGTAGTACAGGCTCTAGAGCACGCTCAGCAAGTGCACCATGACCTATTTCACGTCTACCAGGGCCTCTGCTTGGGCGAGTTTCGCCAACAGAGTATGATGGGAAATTGTACTGGTGCATATAGCGTTTTGATGTATCGCCATCTATACCATCAAGTATTTGAGCCTCACGAACAGTACCAAGAGTTGCAATAGTAAGAACCTGAGTTTGTCCTCTTGTGAACATACCACTACCGTGTACACGTGGTAGCAAGCCAACTTCAGCAGCTAGTGGACGAATTTCATCAAGTTTTCTACCGTCAACACGTTTGCCCTCGTCCAGTAGCCAACGACGAACGATATATTTTTGTAGTTTGTAGATGCACTCGTTAATCTCAGCGATTTTCTCTGGGTACATCTCATCAAATTTCTCATGGATTTCTGTCACTACTGGGGAAAGACGCTCTTCACGGATATTTTTGTCATCTGTATCTAGAGCAAATTTCACTTTATCAATAGCAAATTCTTTGATAGCCTCGAACAGGTCGTGGTCAACTTCTTGTGACTCGAACGCAAATTTGGGCTTACCGATTTGTGCCTGCATATCTTTTATGAACGCAACCATTTTTTGTATCTCAGCAAAGCCAAGCATAATAGCTTCTAGCATTGTGTCGTCAGGAACTTCGTTCGCGCCAGCTTCTATCATACAAACTTTGTCAGCAGTACCAGCAACAGTTAGTGCAAGGTCACTTTTCGCACGTTGCTCAGCATTAGGGCAAAGAACAATCTCGCCATCTACAAGGCCAACGTTGATACCAGCTATTGGGCCGTTCCAAGGGATATCGGATATAGAAAGAGCGATGGACGCACCTATCATACCAGCAATCTCTGGTGAGCAGTCCTCATCAACTGACATTACTGTCATTACAATACCTACATCGTTGCGCATATCTTTTGGGAATAGTGGGCGGATAGGACGGTCAACAACACGTGAAGTAAGCACAGCTTTGTCACTTGGTCTACCCTCTCTTTTTAGGAAAGAGCCTGGGATTTTACCAACTGAGTATAGCTTTTCTTCAAAATCCACAGAAAGTGGTAGGAAGTCGATGCCATCACGTGGTTTTAGTGAGCCTGTTGCATTTACAAGCACTGTTGTTTCGCCATAGCGAACCATAACAGAGCCACCAGCTAGCTCACACATTTTGCCTGTCTCGAAAGAAATTTTCTTACCAGCAAGCTCGGTTTCAAATACTCTAAATTTTTCAAACATAGATTTTCTCCTTTTATGCCATTTTGGCTATTTACTCACCTACGTTTAACAATAAATCCAAGATTTTTATATAAAAACCCTCGATTTACCGCTAAACATCGGTGTAATGTACTTTGTTTATAATGCAGATAGAAGGTAGAGCAACGCCCCACCTTCTGCTTTTTATTTTACTTACGTAGACCTAGTTTAGCTATTATGCTACGGTAACGCTCAATATCCTTTTTAGTTAGGTAGTTAAGCAAGTTTCTTCTGCGACCAACCATTTTTAGTAGTCCACGACGTGAGTGATGGTCTTTTTTGTGAATTTTTAGATGCTCTGTTAGCTCGTTAATTCTTGTTGTTAGTACAGCGATTTGTACCTCTGGTGAACCTGTGTCACCCTCATGTACTGCGTACTCTTTGATAATGTCTGCTTTTGCTTCTTTCATTAGCATAGTCTTTCACCTCATAAAATTATTTGCGTAAATTTATACGCTTTTTTGTTCGCCGTTTTCCAAGCAGTGGGCGGGTGAATTCCCCCAAAAAGGCTTTCCCCTCACAGCCTAGGACACGGTACTAGCTGATTATCTCACAGCTAGGCTATTATACCACAAACAATATTGTTTGTAAAGCATTTTATATCTTTTCTACGCAATAATTATTGTACATTTGCCTTTTGTTCATCTGTTGCATAGTTTTCTAGGTATTCTGCTGTCCAACCTGTTGTATAATCGTCAAAAGTACCATCAAACTCTACCAGTGCGCCTGTTTCGTCCTGTGTGAATATCTCGCCATCAACATCAACAAAGTACACATAACTTCTCTCTGGTGGCACGTTGTATATAGCAGAGCGCTCTTCCGCTGTCATACTTTCTGCATCTTTTTCTGGAACATGGTAGTAATATACTTCTATACGCCAGTATGGTATGCCATCAATATCTTCTTCTGGATATGGTGATATCTCAGTAGGTGTGTCATACTTAACAAAATCATTATCGGATAAAATACCTTCTCTTGTAATCACATTCGAAGCACCGTTTTCATCAGTGACAAAGCCCGACCACAGGTCATCTGGCACATTAGCAATAACAGCATACGCACCTTCTGCGTTCTCATACTTCTCACTAAAACCATCTATCACATCATCAAAAACAAAATCAAACTCTACTGCTTCTCCCTGCTCGTCCAGTGTGTACACCTTGGAGTTTCTCTCTGCCACATAGTACGGTCCGTATGTCTTATCAGCTTCTTCATATAGCTCTCTTAGCTGTATTTCTGTCTCTATTTCTTCATCGGGCTCTGTATAGACAATCTCTACAGGCCAGTAATTTTTACCATCTATTTCCTCTACTGGGTATGCTATCAGGCTTACAGGTGCATCCTGTGGTATATTTGTATTATTAGCCAAAACCCTTTCATTTACAACTACATTAAGTGCTGTTGTGATATCCTCTGTTTTTGGGTTTCTTGTGTTATAATCAGCTACAAAAAATGCTATAGCAACTGTAATAGCACCTATCACACCCGCTGCTACTAGCACAGGATTTGCTTTTGTTTTTTCTTTTACTACTTTAGGTTTATCTGTGTCTTTAATTTCCATTTTTCTACCCCTTCCTTACAGGTCTACTCCAAATACAAGTCATATTATATGTTACTCACACAACAAAATCAAGCTGTTTCTTACAGTATATTGTAACAAAAAAGTGAATTTTGGCAATCACTTCTCAAAATTCATAGAGAGAGCCCTTGCTTTTCCCACATCTTTTGCTATTTGCTCAGAAAGCTCTGCAATACTCTCAAATTTTCTCTCCGGTCTTATAAACTCCCATAGCTCCACACATAGCGTTTCACCATACAAGTCACCCTCAAAGCCTAGTATATGTGTTTCCATCACTGGGTAGTTAGCGCCAACAGTTGGCTTGACACCAATGTTTGTTACGCCCCAGTACGGCACATCGTTTATTAATACCCTACTAAAATAAACACCGAACCTTGGTACTATCCGCCATGTTTCTAGTGCCATATTAACAGTGGGGAAAGAAATCGTTCTGCCTATCTGGTTCCCATATACTACTTTGCCCTCTACCATAAACTGCGTACCTAGCATTTTTGTTGCTCGCTCAATGTCACCACTTAGTATAGCCTCTCGGATTTTTGTAGAGCTAACAGTTGCACCAAACATCGTAACAGGCGGTGCCACAACAACTTCCACACCATACTTCCCTGCCAGTGTTCGCAGTAAATCCACATTACCGACAGCGCCCTTACCAAAGTGGTAATTCTCGCCACATACCAGCACTTTTGCGTTTAGTGTAGAGCACAGCATTTCCACAAATTTCTCTGGGGAACGTCCCTTGAGGTCTGCAAACTGTGGTGCCAGTAGCTCTTTTACACCTAGCTTTTGCATTATATTGTGTTTCATCTGCTGTGTGTGTAGCAGTGTTGCATTCTTCTTGGAACTAGGTAGCTGTCTGCCCACCTCGAACGTGAATACTATTGGTTGCAAGTTCTGCATATTTGCACGCTGAACCATGGTGGAAATCACCGACCTATGACCCAAATGCACACCATCAAAAATCCCCAGCGCCACAGCACTAGCTATATGACGTTTTGTTGTAATATCAGTTGTTACAATCAATCGTCCGTCCTCCAAATTTTTTCCAAAAATCATCGTGTTATACTAATATTTTACGCAAGAGAAAATAAAGTTTTTCCTATAAGCTCCATTTTTTCTTTATCGGCAGTAGCAAGCCCTATAAACTCATCGTCACAAACCACGCGCATAAGCTTATCATATTCCACGCCACGCACCTTGTTAGTGTCCAGTTTGACACCATTTTTGAACATCTTGCATTGCTTTTGTGATAGCGTAATTTGGGGACAGGACATAAACGCACTCTCTATTGGCAACAATGCTTTTTCCAGCTCGCCACTATCTCTCATCACTTGCAATTGCTCGAATGTATAGCACTGGTCTATGTTATAACCAAGTGTTTCTGTGCGTCTAAGCGATGTCATAACTGCACAGCTACCCAGTCTTTGCCCCATATCGTGTATTATAGTGCGCATATAGGTACCTTTGCCACAAAATACAGATATCTCACCCTCCTGTGTGCTCTCATCAAAGCTCAGCAGGCTTATGCTGTGCACGACAACTGGTCTTTCGGCACGCTCAACCTCTTTGCCCTGTCGCGCCATATCGTATAGACGAACGCCATCCACCCACACAGCAGAGTACATAGGTGGTAGTTGCATTATGTCACCCTGAAAGCCTTGCAACGTCTGCTCTATCTGCTCTTTTGTAAAATTGGCTGGTTTTTCTTGCGTTACTGTGCCTGTTATATCCTGTGTATCTGTAGCTATTCCCATACGGAACTGCGCTGTATACGCTTTATCCTGTATCGGCATTAGGTCCAGTGCTTTTGTCGCCCTACCCACAAAAATTGGTAGCACGCCAGTTGCCATAGGGTCCAGTGTTCCACCATGCCCTACTTTTCTTATGCCACATATACCACGCATTTTTGCAACTACATCAAACGATGTAAACTCCTGTGGTTTATCCACGCAGATTATACCTATCAAGTTTTTGCCACCTCATTAATCGCTTTTTCTATTGCTGTTAGTAGTAGTTTTTCTGTTTCCTGTGGTGTTGCATTTATGCTACAGCCAGCCGCGCGTGAATGTCCGCCACCGCCAAACTGCTCGCATATCTCTGTCGCATTCACTTCTTTTGTGGTGCGTAGAGATACTCTGCACAGCTCACCTTTTTCACGTATAGTAACACCCACCCACACACCTTTTATCTGTCGTGGTAGCGATGCTATCCCCTCAAGGTCTGCATCTTGCAGGTTGTGCTCTTCCCTAAGCGCGTTTGTTATTGTCATAATAGCACAGTGGTCATCGTAGTAGTACTTAATTGCCGCTGTTGCTGCATTCTCTGCTAGTAGTCTACTCTTTGGCTTGCTCTCAAAAATAGCAGTGTTTATCTCACCATTTTCCACGCCAGCCTCTAGCAGTGTTGCCACCAGCCTTAGCGTGCGTGCGTCTGTATTAGAAAAGCGGAAACAGCCTGTATCTGTAACACAGGCAAGGTATATGCAAGTTGCTATATCTTTTGTTAGTGTTATGCCCAGCTCTGGCACTAGCTCTGCTATCAGCACACCAGCAGCAGAGGCATTTGCATCTAGCAGTGTTTCTTTTGCGTAAAAACTGTTTGATATATGGTGGTCTATGCACAGGTCAACTTTATCGCCATATATAGCTTGATAGTCACCCAGTAGCTCTGCCACTGCCACATCTACAGCTACCACATATTGCTCATCTATCTCACCAAAATTCGGCACAGGCAATAGCTCTACAAAGTCGCTAACAAATGGGTCTGCACAGCATACTCTTGCTGTTTTTCCCATGGACGATAGTATAAAGTACAGTGCATACGCAGAGCCCATTGTGTCACCATCTGGCGAGCGATGGCAAAGTATAGTTATATTATCATTTTCCATTAGACGTTTTGCAGTTTCTTTTATAGTTATTTGCATGGTAACTCCTTTCCGCCGTTTCATATCGGCGCTTCTTGTCATCTATATCTCTTTTCACCAAACGTGTAATATATGTATATAATTTTGCCACTGGGTGTGCTCGAGATGCCTAAACATCTATAATCAGTCCCAGTTCCAGCCTTACTTCTTTTTTTGCAATGTCATTGTTACTATAACAATTTGTATCAAACCCAAATAGCGAAAACCCCTGCGAAAAATAGAAATTTATCGCTTTTTCATTGCACGACTGCGTTTCTAATATAATCGAGCGACATCCCAGTTCTTTCGCCCTCGCTTTTGCGATATCCATTAGTCTAGCACCTATACCCTGTCGCCTGAGTTCACTAGATACTAATAGATTGGTAATTCTCAATCGGTTATTCCAATCTTCTTTGGATAATGCTATTACAGCAAGAAGTTCATCATCTTTCACCACGCCATAGCCCTCTTGGTTTTCAAAATAGCACGGAAAAACTTTATCAGTAAAACTCTTTTGAATAGTTTTTTCAAAAGCTCTTTTTACCATTTTAACAGTGATTTCATCACCTTTAGCAGTTGTTTCAAAGTCAAAATAGCAGTTTGTACTATACTCAAAGATTAAGTCATAATCCTGCCATTTATCTTTTTCTAGTGGCTCAATTTTGTATTTCAAACTATTTCTCCTGTTGTATCCTGCTACAGGTATTCATCTGCACTATTACAAAGCAGCTCCTGTCCACGTAAACACACGAGAACAAGAGCTTCTTTTAATGATTGCAATATTCGTGCATACTATTTATCTAGCAAGTCCGATAATTTCTTTGCGATATCAGCACTATGCTCTATAGAGTCATCTGCCAAAAAGTGGAACTGTGGGCTACGTCGCATTTCTATACGCAAGCCTATCTCACGCCTTATATATCCTGCGGCACTTGTAAGCCCTTTTACACTCTCTTTTGCTTTTTCTATGCCACTCATGGAGCTTACATATACTTTACAGTGTGATAAATCGTTGCTCAAATCCACTTTTACTATAGTGATAAGCGGGTCTATTCTTGGGTCTTTTAGTCCTCTGAAAATATCAGCCAACTCACGCGTAATATCTTCACCTAGACGCTGTACTTTATATCCAGCCATTTATCTCTCCTCAGCCTTGTAGCTATTATCTCTCAATCTCCACTACTTCGTATGCCTCAAAGATATCGCCAACCTTTAGGTCTACGAATTTCTCAAGTGTCATACCACACTCATAGCTCTCAGCAACTTCTTTTACGTCGTCTTTGAAACGCTTGATGCTCCTTAGCTTGTCATCTGCAATGATGATACCATCACGCACTATGCGGATATTTGCGCTACGCACAATTTTGCCTGATAGCACGTAACAACCTGCAACTTGACCAACATTTGTGATTTTGTAAACTTCGCGTACTTCTGCACGGCCAAGGTCGACATCTTTAAACTTAGGTGCAAGCATACCTTTCATCGCAGACTCTACTTCTTCTATAGCATCATAGATGATACGATATAGGCGAATATCTACGCCAACACGGTCTGCGCTCTCTTTTGCTATTGGGTCTGGGCGAACGTTAAAGCCGACAATGATAGCTCCACTTGCTTCTGCAAGCATAACGTCGGACTCGCTAACAGCACCAGCAGCACCATGGATAACGCGAACACGTACTTCTTCGTTTGTTAGTTTCTCTAGCGACTGCTTAACAGCCTCAACAGAGCCATGCACGTCACCTTTTACGATGATTGGTAGTTCTTTCATCTCACCCTCGGAGATTTGGTCAAACAGATTATCAAGTGTAACTTTCTGGTAAGCCTTGAACACTTCTTCTTTAGCCTCTGTACGACGTTGCTCCACAAGCTCTCTTGCTAGTCTCTCGTCCTCAACAGCATTGAATGCATCGCCAGCCGCTGGTACTTCTGCAAGACCAGTAATCTCTACAGGAGTAGATGGGCCAACTTCTTCCACGCGCTGTCCACGGTCGTTCATCATAACACGAACACGGCCAACAGCAGTGCCAGCAATGATAACATCACCAAGTTTCAGTGTACCATTTTGTACCAAGATAGTAGCAACAGGACCCCTACCTTTATCCAGTTTAGCCTCGATAACTGTACCTTTAGCCATGCGGTCAGGGTTAGCTTTTAGCTCTTGCATATCCGCTGTTAGTAGCACCATCTCCAGCAGCTCATCTATACCAGTTCTAGCTTTTGCAGAGATAGGCACGCAGATAACATCTCCACCCCACTCCTCAGGAACAAGCTCGTGCTCTGTTAGCTGTTGCTTGATTTTGTCTGGGTTTGCGTCTGGTTTATCCATTTTGTTTATAGCAACAATGATGCTAACACCAGCAGCTTTTGCATGGTTGATAGCCTCTATTGTTTGTGGCATGATACCATCATCTGCTGCAACAACAAGTATTGCAACGTCTGTGATGGACGCACCACGCGCACGCATAGAAGTAAACGCTGCGTGTCCTGGTGTATCAAGGAAAGTGATAAGTCTATTGTTTGCAGATACTTGGTAAGCACCTATATGCTGTGTGATACCGCCAGCCTCGCCAGCAACAACATCTGCGTTACGTATAGCATCAAGCAGTGATGTTTTACCATGGTCAACGTGACCCATAACAACAACAACTGGTGGACGCTCGTCTGTGTTGTCATCATCTGCCTCTTGCTCGAACAGTCTATCTTCTATAGTCACTACAACTTCTTTTGTTACTGTTGCGCCTATCTCCATAGCAACAAGTGCCGCTACATCATACTCTACAACATCACTAATAGATGCCATTGTGCCCATTGTCATTAGTCGTTTTACAATCTCGCTTGCCTGTACTTTTAGCAGACCAGCTAGCTCACCAATAGTAATTTCTTCTGGTAGCATAATCTCAATTTTTTGGCGACGTTGACGCTCAAGCTCCAGCCTGCGTAGTTTCTCGTCCTCACGCTCTTTTGCACTCTTGATAGGCTTACCTCTCCTGCCATAGCGTTGGTGGTTAAGCTTTTGTTTTTTAACAATATTATCTTTTTGTGCAGCAGCTGGTGCTATTTTCTCATATCTCTCGTTATATTTATCAAGGTTTACCTCAGAAGAACGCATATCAACTACTACTTGAGTTGTTTGTGTGCTCCTTGGTGTGGAGTTTCTCTCCTCTTTTGGTAGACGTTTTTTAGGCTGTTGTGCCTTAATCTCCACTGGTTTGCTATCATCAAACACAGGCATAACAGGTGCTGGTTTTGGCACTGGTGCA
>CAYJFF010000002.1:27834-67892 GCA_964369345.1 uncultured Oscillospiraceae bacterium | reverse complement strand
GGACGCTGAAAAAATCATGCGCTATAATTTGTATATACCGATTAGGGAGGTGTGATAATTATGGCTTTAATTGAACTTGAGTATGAAGAACGAGCAGACGGTCTGCTTTACCCTATAATTGATATGGGTGAGGACAAACTTGAACAGTTAGATAAATTCGGCAAAGCAAGACTTGAATATTTGCACAGTGAAAAATTTGATATGTACAGAGAGTTGTTACTCACTGGGAAACTTGCAGAGCATTGTGAGTGCATTGAAGTTCGTGCAGACGAAATGTATGAGCAGTTATTTCAAAAATATTTATCGGAAAATCCACCACCGAATGGTGAAGATTTTTTCAAACGATTGGCAGTATTTGAGCAAGCCGACAGATGGGCAAATGAGATAGTTTTAGCAGAGTTAATATTTTCATAGTAACAATACGATAGAGCGAGGGAGAAAACCAAATCTCCCTCGCTCTGTTTTTATGTTTTTTCGTTGTTTAAAAGATTGACAAGCAAGAATTCATGCGCTAAACTATAACCATAAATAATAAATGGCAACCATAAACTAAAAACGGAGGACTGAAATTTGAAAAAAACCTATGAAGAACTTGAAGAATTATTACGCCAAGAACGAGCATATACAGAAAAATTAAATGCGAAAATAGCAGAACTCAAAGAATTGTTGAAAAACAGCATTACTCCATATCAGCAGCAAAAGGAAATCGGCAGAGTTACAAGGGAGTACGAGGAGAAAATCAGAGTATTACAAGCACAATCTAAGGGTTATGAGAATGTTGGGCGAAAAAAAGTCGCAGATGAAAATACAATTAAGCGGATTTTGGAACTTCGAGAAACAGGGTTGTCCTATGCCAAAATCGCCGTCCAAATCACCGAAGAAACAGGAAAAACCATAGGGCGAACAACAGTGGCGGAAATTGTTATGGGGAGATACAAACCATAAGCTTTGCACAATTTTATAGGGAGCGATAACCTTTGCAACGCAAAGGCAGGAATAGAGGTGTGACACCTACCTCATAAAACTGCCTAAAACCAAAGGTTTTATTGTCATACATCGGGGTTCTCCGTATGACGAATGTCATCTAAAAGGGTGACTGATAACTATATAGCGCATTCGATAAATACTGCACAAACTATGCCCGTTTATAATTTTCGGTCGATTGAAAAACAGCGCACTTTTTCATAATCTATCTTAAAACCACAAAAAACCCTATTAAGTTACAAAGAATTACATAAAACCCTTGAAAACTCACTTTCTGTGAAGTATAATTAAATTGGTGAGTTATATTCACAGATGTGGAGGGTTTGCATATGGATAATAAATGGATGACAATGGAAGAAATTTGTGAATATCTAAAAGTACGGCGAGAAACCGTTTTGAAGTGGATAAAAAACAATAATCTGCCTGCTCATAAAGCAGGACGGCTATGGCGGTTTGACATTACTGAAATAGACGATTGGATTAAGTTAGACCAATCGGCAAAACCGAAGAAAAGCAAAGGAGAATGATTTTCTATGGCAGTTAAAAAGACCGAACTGTATAGCTCGTTATGGGCAAGTTGTGACCAATTAAGAGGCGGAATGGATGCGTCGGAATATAAAGATTATATTTTGATATTACTATTCATGAAATATGTAACCGATAAATTTATCGGACAGTCCTATGCCGACATAAAAGTTTTTGACAAAGTACATGACCCCGAAGAAGATGAAGAAAAAAGAACGGGTTGTAGTTTTCTTGATTTTATTGCGCTTAAAGGCAGTAAAAATATTGGCGAAGGAATGGACAAAGTTATCGCGCGTCTTGCACAAGTGAACCCCGTGCTTAAAGGAGTTATTGACAATGCTCATTTCAACAATGAAGCGAAAATGGGTAAAGATAAAGAGATGGTGGATAAGCTTTCAAAACTTATTGCCATTTTTCAGCGTCCTGAGCTTGATTTTTCCGGCAATCATGCAGGCGGTGATGATATTATTGGTGATGCTTATGAATACCTCATGCGTAATTTTGCCACCGAAAGCGGAAAGAGTAAAGGACAATTTTATACCCCCGCCGAAGTTTCACGGATACTTGCAAAGGTTATCGGCATAGACAAGCGTACAGACCTCATTGAAGTGTATGACCCCGCTTGTGGGTCGGGTTCACTTTTAATTCGTGCTTTAGATGAAACACAAACAGAGAATATAGCCGGATATGGGCAAGAAAAAGAAGTAACTACCGCAGGTCTTGCAAAAATGAATGCAGTTTTACACAACAAAGCAAGTATATCTATTAGATCTGCAAACACATTTGCAAATCCGCAATTCAAACACGAGAAAGACGACAGCGTTCTCAAGCGATTTGATTATATCGTTGCCAATCCCCCGTTTTCAACGAAAAACTGGACTGATGGCTTAGAAGAATACGGACGTTTTGACGGTTACGGCGACAGACCACCCGAATCAAACGGAGATTATGCTTGGTTGTTACATATCCTTAAAAGTCTGAAAAACAACGGTAAAGCGGCAGTTATTTTGCCACATGGCGTGTTGTTCCGTGGCAACTCTGAGGCAACCATACGCAAAAGTATTGTTGATAAAGGATTTGTCAAAGGTATTATAAGCCTACCCGCCAATCTGTTCTACGGAACAGGTATTCCGGCTTGCATTATTATTCTCGATAAAGAGGGTGCGGAAAACCGTCAAGGTATTTTCATGATAGATGCGAGTAAAGGCTATACAAAAGATGGAAATAAAAACAGACTAAGAGAACAGGACATCTATAGAATTGTTACCACCTTCAATACGCAAAATGAAACAAATCCTAAATATGCCCGCTTCGTACCTAACCTTGAAATCAAAGAGAAAAACGATTACAATCTCAATATTTCAAGGTATATTGATTCGTCCGAACCCGAAGATTTGCAAAATATAGAGGCTCATATTCACGGTGGTATTCCTGCTGTTGATATAGATAGCTTGGAACGATATTGGCAAGTGTTCCCGACCCTAAAAAATACATTGGTTTCGGTATGTAAAGAAAATTTTTATCAGCTTAACAGCGATAAGGACAATATCAGACAAGTGACCTATGCCGATAAAGAATTTTCGCTGTATGGCGAAAAAATAGACGAGGCTTTTATAGTTTGGAAAGAATTTGCAACCCCATATTTAACAAGCATATCAACCGATACCGATGTGAAAGCACTTATTGCCAACTTGTCGGAAAAGTTAACCCAAGTATTTGAATCTATTACATTGCTTGATAAATACGATGTTTATCAAGTGCTACTTTCCTATTGGAATGAAATTTTAAACGACGATGTACTGATGATTGCAACAGACGAAAAGGGATATGCCCTCGCAAGAGAAACAGAAAAAATTATGGGCAAAATCACCTCCGGCAAGAAAAAAGGAGAGGAAAAAGAAATCGGTTGGGACGGTAAACTGATACCTAAGCATATTATTATCAATGTCTTTTTCAATAAAGAGAAAAACGCCATTGAAGAAGTGCAGGCTATGGCAGATGAAACACAGTCACGACTTGAAGAATTGCTTGAAAACGCAAACGAATCTTCTACCCTTGCGGAAATTTCCGAAAACGGAAAAGTAAAGTTCAAAGACATAAACAACAAAATTGACGAGATTTTAAGCTATGTTGTCGATGATGAGATTATGGCACTGACTAAAATGCTTGAATTGTTGCCGACTATAAAATCGAAAAAGCAATATACCGAATATATTAAACAAAATCCGCTGTGTGCGAAAGCATACAGTGATAAAGGCGCAGTGACTAAGGCTTCTATTGTAGAGCGTATTAACACCGTCCGTAGCAATTTGGGTGTTTCGGAAAGATATAGCGAGGATTACACCGAGCTTAATTACGCCAAAAGGCTTATTACTGATATTGATAATTATTCAAAGCTTGTAAAGGAAATGGAAGCGGAACTTGATTTCAAATGCTTGAATCAATATGAAAAATTAAGCGAAGATGAAATTATGGACTTGCTTGTAAATCGCAAGTGGTTTTACAGCATCGGAAACGGGATAGAGGAGCTATATTCCGCTATTTCGCATCACCTTGCTAATCGTATTACCGAGCTTGCGGAGCGATATGAAAACACCTTGCCAGAGCTTACAAGCAAGGTTGTCGATTATGAAGCTAAGGTGAAAGCTCATCTTGAAAGGATGGGGTTTGTATGGTAACGAATGTAAGTGGTATACAATTTGAAATAGTGCCAAGTGGATGGTCAATAGAACCAATTGGCGAGCTTTCAATAGAAATGGCTGATGGTCCTTTTGGAAGCAATCTTAAAAAGGTGCACTACACCGAAAAAAATGAAGTTCGCATTATTCAATTAAGCAATATCGGAGCAAACGGTTGGAACGATGAAAACAAAAAATATACAACATTTGAACATGCAAGGACGATTTCTCGTAGTATTGTGTTGCCTAATAATGTTGTAATTGCAAAAATGATGCCTGCCGGACAGTCTATAATATGTCCAAACAAGGAAAAAGGCTATATTCTATCATCTGACGCGGTGAGAATTACCTTTGATGAAAATAAAGTGCTTCCGATATTTTTTGTTTACTCGACTAAAACTCGTTTCTTCAAAAGGCAAATGAGTGATGAAATTCAAGGTAGCACAAGAGCGAGAACAAGCATTACTAAATTAAAATTAAATAGAATAGTACTTCCTCCCGTTCCCGAACAAACCGCAATAGCCACTACCCTGTCCGACATAGACACCCTTATAGAAAACCTCGAAAAACTTATAGCTAAGAAAAGATCTATCAAGCAAGGTGCTATGCAAGAATTGCTCACAGGCAAGAAACGGCTTGAGGGGTTTAGTGGTGAATTAGAATATGTTGTTTTAGGTGAAAAGAGTGATATTTTTAGAGGTGGCTCGCCAAGACCAATACAGAATTATTTGACCGATGATCCTAATGGAGTAAATTGGATTAAGATAGGTGATGTAAAAGAAAGTGCTAAATATATTAAAACAACCTCAGAAAAAATTAAGCAGTCAGGGATAGCAAGGTCAAGACAAGTATTTGTAGGTGATTTTGTTATTTCAAATTCAATGAGTTTTGGGCGACCCTATATATTGAAATTGGATGGGTGTATACATGACGGGTGGCTTGTTATTCAGAATTATGAAAAAGATTTTGAACAACAGTATTTGTATTATATTTTAAGCTCTGATTATGTTAAGGAGCAGTATATATCTATGGCAGCCGGAAGCAGTGTGCAAAATTTAAGCAAAGACAAAGTAGCGGCAGTAGTATTACCTAAACCAAGTAAAGAAGAACAACGAATAATCTCCACTATTCTCTCCGACATGGACACCGAAATTACCGAACTTGAACAAAAATTACATAAGTACAACCAAGTCAAGCTCGGCATGATGGACGAGCTGTTGACCGGACGAATTCGCTTGATAGACATAGGTGAACAATCGGAAGAAAAAGCAGAGGCAAAACCCGTAGGACACAACAAACAATTTGACGATGCGGTTATGATAGCGGGCATCGTAGATGCTTTTTATCACCCTAAATACTATCTCGGTCGTAAAAAAGTACAAAAATTGCTTTATTTAGTCGGACGTAAAAACGAACAAGACACATCTGCATTTCACAAACACGCCGCAGGCCCCTATGCCGATTCCGTCAGATATAAGGGCGGTGAACCTATTGCCAAAAAGAATAAATATATAAGTGAAACTAAGAGCAAACAAGGTAGTAGCTTTGCAAAGGGCGAAAATATCGGTCAAGCACTTCAATATATTACCGATTGGGGCAAACAAAGCGATATTGATTGGCTTACCGCTAATTTAAAGTTTGCAAATGTTAATGAGCTTGAAGTGCTTGCCACCGTTGATATGGCAATGTGTGATTTGAGGGATAGTGGCACGGAAATCACAGTAGATACAATTATTACACTACTGAAAAGCGAGAAAGCGTGGGTTGATAAGCTGAAAAAGGATTATTTTTCAAAACAGTCGATTGAAAGTGCAATCGAAAAATTAGAAAAATTATTTGCGTAAGGAGGATTTTCAGATGAGTTTGGGCGAGAACGAAAGAACCACGCAACAAAAGGTAGTTTCCTTTTTTACCGATGTGAATATACTCGGTTACTCCTATATGGGTAATTTGCGAGATAAATCCAATAAAAATATTGATGAGCGCAGATTAAAAGCATATTTGAGGTATAAGGGATACTCTGAAGCACTGATAAATAACGCTGTCACTGAATTTGTCCGAGTTTCCGAAAATATGGGACAAGGTGTTTATCATTGCAATAAAGAAATATATGCGCTATTAAAATACGGAGTTAAAGTAAAAGAAAATTCCGACTCCCCACAAAAAACCGTATATCTAATTGATTTTGAGTACCCTACAAATAACGATTTTGCTATTGCCGAAGAAGTGACCGTAGAAATCAGGCAAGAAAAACGCCCCGACCTTGTTATTTATATAAACGGGATTGCTTTAGCTGTTATAGAGCTTAAAAAGAGCAACACCTGTGTGTCTTACGGTATAAGACAAAATTTAACCAATCAAAAAGAGGGATTCATCGAGCAATTCTTCAGTACAATACAATTTTGCATGGCGGGTAATGAGTTTGAAGGACTGCGTTACGGCACACTGAAAACAAAAGAAAAATATTATATGGAATGGAAAGATGACGGATTTGATGCGGGTGAAGATGAACGTACCGAGTCCGATGTTCGCATTTCCAAACGTGCAAAATCGTTTAATAACCTGCTTTTTGAACAGCTTTACCAAATGTACGACAAAGAGCGATTTTTGGATTTTGTTCACAACTTTGTGGTGTTTGATAAAGGCATTAAAAAAGTTTGCCGCTATAATCAATATTATGGGATAAAGCGAGCACAAAAGCGTATCGCAAAAAAGAAGAACGGTATCATTTGGCACACACAGGGTAGCGGAAAAACACTTACAATGGTATGGCTGTCCAAGTGGATTTTATCGAACAATCCCAATGCTCGTATATTGATTGTCACCGACAGGGAAGAACTTGACGAACAAATTGAGAAAACATTTATCGGTGTAGATGAAAAAAATATAATCCGAACAAAAAGCGGAAAAGATTTGATAGAGCGACTGAATAAATACGACGATGCTCTAATTTGCTCTTTAATTCATAAGTTCGGCAAGCGTGGCGGTGAAGTATCCGATGCTGATTATGAAAGATACATAGAGGAACTCAAAAAATCTCTGCCACCCGATTTTTCAGCCAAAGGTGAAATATTTGTTTTCGTTGATGAGTGTCACCGCACACAGTCGGGTAAGCTACACGAAGCAATGAAAGCCATTATGCCGAGTGCTGTATTTATTGGTTTTACGGGTACACCGTTACTCAAAAAAGACAAAGCAACAAGCATTGAAGTATTTGGGACTTACATTCATAGTTATAAGTATAACGAAGCTGTTGCGGACGGTGTTGTACTTGATTTGAAATATGAATACAGAGATATTCCTCAGGATTTATCCTCACAAGACAAAATTGATGCGTGGTTTGAAATTAAGACAAGAGGGCTTACTCCAAAAGCAAAGGCGAAATTGAAATCCAAGTGGGGAAATATGCAAAAAGTATATAGTTCTCGTTCACGCTTAAATAAAGTGGTGTGGGATGTTGTTCAAGATTTTGAGCTGAAGCAACGACTTACAGACGGAAACGGCAATGCTATTTTAGTAGCCGATTCTATCTATACTGCTTGCAAATACTATGAAATATTCCTATCCTACAATTTTAAGAAGTGTGCCATTATATCATCTTATACCCCTATGGCAGGCGATTTGAGGACTGATACCGTAAGTGATGAAGATCCGACTGAAACTTTTGAGAAGTATGAAATATACCTGAAAATGCTCGGTCTTGACCCCAATAATTTACCCGAAAAGCTGTCAATTCAAAAGAAGGTCGAGGATTTTGAAAAAGAGGCAAAGCGGGTATTTGTAGAAGAACCCGCCAATATGAAACTTCTTATAGTGGTTAATAAGCTGCTGACAGGATTTGATGCGCCACCCTGTACTTATCTTTACATAGATAAAGAAATGCATGACCACGGATTGTTTCAAGCTATATGCCGTGTAAATCGTCTTGACGGCGATACTAAAGAGTTTGGCTATATCATTGATTACAAACAACTTTTCGGCGATTTGAACAGAGCAATCAAAGACTATACATCGGGTGCGTTCGAAAACTTTGATGAAGAAGATGTAAAAGGACTTATCAAAGATAGGTCTGATGAGTCGTTACGCCATTTTCTGTATGCATATGACGAGCTTGCGGAGCTTTGTGACGGTGTGGAAGAACCCAGAGAGGATTTGCAATATCTACACTATTTCTGTGGTGAGGGCATCAATGACAAAGAAACCGAAGAAGCGTATTCACGGTTAAGAGAAAAACTGTATCGACTTGTGAGTGTCGTTGTGCGTGCGTTTGCCGAAGCAAAACCGTACTTCACAGAACAATATTCTTCCGATGAAATTTCCGAATTTGACAAGCAAGTGAAGTTTTATATTGAACTTAAAGAGGCTATCGGTAACAAAAGCGGTGATTTTCTTGACTATAAGAGCTACGAACCCGATATGCGTAAAATGATTGATAACTATATCGTGGCGGGTGATAGCATTAAAATCGGTGAGTTTGATGATTTTACATTGTTGGATTTCATCATGGAGCAAGGTGATGAAATGGTAAACAATACATCAGGCTCTAAAAGAGATGCGGCAGCCGAAGCCATCGAGAATAACATTCACAGAAAAGTTGTGGAAAAAATCACTGTCAATCCGAAATATTATGAGAAAATGTCAATTATACTCGGAGAGCTTATCGAAGAACGCAAACAAGGGGTTAAAGATTATAAGTCACTCTTAGACCGATATATTGAGCTTGCTCGAAATGTTGAAAACCCCGAAGAAAACAGCAGTTATCCCACAAACATAAGAAAAAGTCGAGCATTACAATCTTTATATGATAATATTGGGCAAGATGAAGAATTGGCAATTAAATTGCACAATGCAGTATTGAAAGTTAGGCAACCTATGTTCCGTGGCGATGACATTAAAGAAAAACGAATTAAAAGAGAACTGTTCAGTATTTTAAATAACGAATCGGAGGTTGAACGCATATTCAAAATTATTGAAAAGCAGGAGGAATACTAATGCAAATCACTCTATCGGGTATTCCGATTGAAGTTCAAAAGAAAAAGATTAAAAATATGCACTTGTATGTTAAACCTCCACACGGAAAGGTTGTTATTTCCGCACCATTGTCTATGAGCGATAAAGCTATTGAAATGTTTGCACGAACAAAGCTAAGCTGGATAAAAAATCAAATTAAGAAGTTTGAAGAGCAGCCGAGAAATGATAAACGACAATATGTATCGGGTGAAACCCTTTATATTTGGGGCAAGCAATACTTTTTAGAGTTTGAAGAAAACAAACAACGCAATTCTTTTGTTATTGATGGGAATAAAGTTATATTGTCTATGCGAAATGAAAGCACTGTAAAACAACGGGAAAGCTATGTGCGTGAGCAGTATAGATTACTCTTGAAAGAAGAAATTGCTACCTTGTTGCCTAAATGGGAAAAGATTACCAGACTGCGTTGTGACTCGTGGCAAACGAAGTATATGACTACTCGTTGGGGGAGCTGTAATACTGAAAAGAAACGTCTGTGGTTTAATGTTCAGTTGGCTCAAAAGCCTTTGGAGTGCTTAGAGTATGTTATATTGCACGAGCTTGCTCATACAGTCGTGAAAAATCACGGCAAGGATTTTATTGCTATTCTTGAGCAACATATGCCATTTTGGAGAGATGTGCAAAAGAGGCTAAACGGACAGAAACTGGATTATCTTGAAGGGGAATCTATTACTAAAGTGTTATAAAATCTATTCCCAAATAAAAAGTCATCAATTTATTCCAGCGTATAGTATTGAGGCTTATATTTTAAAAGTATCTATTTATAATTTGATAAAGGAGAAGGATTATGTATTATTTAAAGCTTGATCTAAAATCTACAGAGGAGCAGTTAGCAGAAGAATTAAGTAAAATTTCTAATAGTAATGTTAAAGTAATTGCATCTGTCGGACTTCTTGACACTACTGATATCATTGTAGCAATTATTGCCGCAACACCTGTCATTCTGGCACAGGTAGCCGGAATAATAAAGGCGTATATTGAAAGAAATAAAAATAAATCGTTTACGATTAAGATAAATGGTGAAGAAATGTCCTTTACTGGCTATAATACCGAGGAAATAGATATAATACTCCAGAAATATGGCAAACAAGACGAGTGATGAACATCGTATCTATTTATAAATTAGATTAAAATTATCTAATCTTTATAAAACAAAAATAATTAGGGTTACAATCAAAAATACATAAAAAGATATTTGGAGGATGTAGAATAGATAATGACAGCTCAAGAATTATTAGTTTTTCTTCAGCGTACAAGTGGAAAAGTAAATAGTAATCGTGCACATTTACAAGAGGCCATTGAATTATATAAAGGTACTGATAATGAGTGGATTATTGATCGTTTAGAGGCATCGATTATAGGGTTGCCTACAGATTTTCAAAATAGCCATTTTTTCAATATTATTAAAAACTCTTTTGAAGTGCTTATTCATACAGTAAAAGAAGAAAAAATAAGTTTCAATGGAAATATAATACAACCAAAAGGGATTCCGCTGTTTGGTACAATTAACTTAACGGAGTTCAATGCATTTGTACATACTGAAGATAAAACCCCTTTAATCGTTTTCAATAATGGATTAATAATGTTTACTCAAAGAATGATTGAGTTGTATTGTAAAGAGCGATGGTTACTTTCAAAAGGATTAATGAATGAGATGTATTCAGATAAACTAATCAGATATTTTTTGGATATTATGATTTGTTTTCATATTTTCAAAATGCCCTATGGTGCAATTCCTTTTGACTGGTCTGATATGGAAAACTTTGACGACTTAGATATTCCCGATAAGATAGCAGAGTATTTAGATAAGGCTAATAATGTATTTTCAGAGTTAGATGATGATTATTTACACTTTGAGCATGATGTAACTACTTCAACATATCTCTGGATGGTATCACATGAATATTCTCATTTGTTATTAGGGCATTTAAATACTAAAACTTCAACAAAGAGAATGCTACTTTTTGATTCTGATTTAACCGAGCACTGCTTTGAATGGCAACAAGAATATGATGCAGATTTACTGGGTGCTATTATTACAATGCGGAGTGAATCTGGGTTTTACTTATCAGCTGGAATTTATCTTGCGCTTGCCTGTCTACAGTTTAGTACAATTTTCACTCCGCATACAGAAAAAAGCTCACATCCTCCTATTGATTCAAGAATAAAAACTATTATATCACATTTAGAAAGCACTGAGGATTACCTTAATAATTTCAGCAACATTGATGCTGTATTAGTTCCGAAATTTCGGATTTTCCAGAAATTTTTATCGCATATAGATGATGAGAATATTATATTTACTTCGCCGATAGAAATGCAAAAATATATTTATAAAGAGTTTAATTGGAAATAGTGATTTAGTAGCGTCTGTACAATTTGCATCTCGTACAAAAGGTTAAAAGTATAGGCCTTGACACTCAACTCCTTTTGCGCTATGATTATCATGCTGAATAGCAAAACATCATAAACAGGTGCTTCAAGGAGTGAAGCAAGGTAGTAAGCGCACCTTTTGGAAAGGAGCGTTTATGAAATCCAACCTGAAATTCTCGGACAAGGAAATCGAAATCTTTGCCCGAAGAATACTTCCCGAAATCAAAAAGTATTTTGCAGATGAGGAAGTACAGAAAGAATTTTTGGAGTGGAAAGCAAAGTTAAAAGAAAACGAACATAAATCCGAGGATTAAAATATGCCCCTGTAACCGCAACAGTTACAGGGGCATGATACTATCAGAGATAGAGCCTAATTCTAAAGCCATACGGAGAAACATAAAGGTTTGTTTTTGGGTCGGTCTGTTGCACCAAACAAAAGACATATCTTCGGATATGTCTTTTTTCTTTGTAAGCTTTCATGATTGCACACTAGACCACAATATGATATAATTCACTCAGTGTTACAATTATATAAAAATATGGTTTTAATTTTGAAAGGATTTAATTTATGGAAAATTTGCAAACTCTAAGAGAAAATAGAGACTGGATTAATTTAGCTATTGAATATTACAATTTAGGTGTTAAATCTATGGAATGTGGTGATAATATTAAAGCTACGTTATGGCTAAATCGCAGCAATGCTATTTACAGCGCTAAAGATGATATATATTCTGCTGTTGGAGATGACCTGCAAGATGATTGTTCATACAAAATAGGGGAACTTGAGGCTGAGGATAATATTTATAATAATTTCCCAGAATACACACAGGAAAAACTAAGCGAATTATCTAGTGCCCAAGTTAGTATCATTGGTTTATTTTCTATTGCAAGGCTAATTCCCGTACTTAACAAGCTTTCAAAATTAACTGGATGTGAGCTTTTAAGCGAAGTTGAAAAAGTTCCAGCTATTGTTTTAAATTCGTTTTCTTCTGGAATATCTGGAGAAGATTTCCAGTTTATGTCCGACCTTGCAGGTGAGCTCTATAGTTTTGCCGATAGTGAATACTACTGGGGCAACACTCAAACTATACCAGGTGCAAATACTCAGCAATTTGAAGTTTTCGACTTGCATGGAATGATGGGTGCTATTCAAGAAATAATAACATATCTTTTGGATTTCACCGACACTCTATCAGCCCTTTCTCAAGGGGAAGCACCACCAGCATCTGAGTGTGGAATAGTAAACTGCACGTTGCTTGCGGATTACTATGCAAGAACAACAAGCATAAGCATTGAGGAAATCCCTCAAGTAAAGGCTGAGATATCAAGAATTAACGATGATTTTAGTTTTATAACTTCAAATGTTTCGTTTGATGATATCACAAACAGAGTGAATTATTACAAGACTTTAGATATACTAAAAGTATAATACGTCTTATTTATACTGGTTTCGACACTGGACCAAACAAAACAGCTCTCTAGGGGGCTGTTTTTTCTTTGCAATTAATATTTATATCAGCTTTTGGCTTTTATTTTTATCATATAAGCAATAGTACAGAAAAACACCCTTTCATTTAGCTTCGTTTGCTATACAAAAGGGTGTTTTTGCTATTTGATTATAATCTTTCTATATGACGTATGTATGAGTGTTTTTTTATTTGCTCAACAAATGTGTACCACTTGATATTGTTAGGTAACACAACATTGAATATACCATTCGGGCCCTCTCCTTTTAGCTTGCCTTTGGATATGTCCACCACTATTATTCTTATACCGTCTTTCCTCACCGAGCTAAGAAAAGCTCCCACATACTTGGCGTTTTCAAACTCGATATATATATCATGTTCTCTGGCATGGAAATCCAGCCAGTTATCCACCTGTGACAGCACCCTTAGTATAATGAATATACCAACAAGTGCCACAATAGCACCTAGCAAGAAACCAACTCCTATAGCAAGTCCAACGCAGGCACATGCCCATAGCCCAGCCGCTGTTGTTAGCCCACGCACTTGGTTTTTACCAGTGACTATTATAGTACCAACACCCAAGAAACCCACACCACTGATAACCTGTGCGCCCATTCTTGTTAGGTCTGTGTCACCAGTAAAGTTGTTAGCTATGTACTCGCTCGTAACCATCACCAACGCTGCACCTACACATACCAGCGCATGTGTTTTCAGCCTTGCACTACGCCCTTTCAGACCACGCTCAAATCCAATTAACGCGCCTGCTAACAGTGCCACGACCAGTCTAATCGTTACCGCCAATGGGCTCCAAGTAGATATAATTTCTTCAATATAATAATACCATTGCAAAATAACAGTACCCCTCTCTCTTTTTGACACCTATCACTCTACCAGCCTTGGTAAACTCGCTGCAACAAGTTTAAGTGTCCAAATATTCTTTTATAAACGCTATCACTCCCGATGACCAGCCGTGGCATAGCGAATGTCTAAATCCCACATAGCAGTGTGCTCCATAGTCACCATGTATATCACGCACACCCTGCGCTGGTAGCTCGTCTATCCTGCCACTATTTTCTAGCCAGCCAATATCAAAATCTTCCCAAAACGACGTAGCACCTCTATCAAGCATGCCACCATAATAATCTTTGCAGATAGTTTTTGCTACTTCTACGCCACCATTATCTGCAATAGCTTTTAGCATATAGTAGCTAAAAAAGGTCGACAGACCCTTTGCGCCACCCTCTATCAGTAGCTCTGTTTCTTTATCAGATATAGCACCGTTCGCCCAGTATTTAAGCGATATTACGGATTTGTTTACAGCTGGGGAAATTTCTTC
Organism: uncultured Oscillospiraceae bacterium; assembly: GCA_964369345.1. Classification (GTDB taxonomy): domain Bacteria; phylum Bacillota; class Clostridia; order Oscillospirales; family Ruminococcaceae; genus Angelakisella. Next base: position 53,499 of record CAYJFF010000002.1, on the reverse strand, counting down.
TTTCCTTAGCTTCGCTAGCAACTCTCTCCACACTGTAGCGTCCTGTCCAAACTTATCCAGTAGCTTAATAGCAGAGTTACACGCTATGATATTTATAGCTCTTACACCAGCCATCTCATCTATTTTACCAGATGTAGGCCAGTCCACCAGTATTCTATCTTTATAATGCAAGCTACCGTCCTCGTGGACAAGTGGCAATATCTGTGCACCTATTATTTTTACTCTTTCTAGCATCTCACTAACAAAGTCATCACAAGCTGTCATCTCGTAATAATCTGCTAGTATTATCACCCACCACATAGAATAGGTAACAATGCCATTCATCCAGTCATTGTGACGTGTAAAATCTTCTACATATCTCAGTGAATTTTCCAGCTTTTCTACCCTGCCATATAGCGTTGCTAGTGCTAACATCTCTGGGTGCATATCACCTATCCACACCAGCCTGTCGCGCTTTATACCGTCCCACACTAGCTCGTTTGCACTGCACAAATCTATTGTATGCTTGGCAACATCAAATATATCTCTTACCCTGCTATCTTCGCCCTTGTACTCATATATAGTGGGGAGCTCTAGCAGCTTACTCTGCGCCACAATACTCTTGATTTTTACTTTTCCGTCACTTATTAGGTCAATCCTCACAAACCTAAAACCACTCTCGATATATGTCATATCAGACAGACCCACAAACTCGGTTTCAAAATCTCGTAACGCGTGTGCATTTGTAGCATTCTGTGCACCGCCTATTTCGCTACAAGCCTCACTTAGCGACTCCCCTGTTCTTATACGTACTTTCTGGGAGCTAGCCTCAAATACAAGTGCTCGCACACTCGCTACAAGCTCCTTGCCAAAATCCAGTATAACATATCCGTGTGCACTAATAGTAGCAAACGATGGCTCAAACTTGGCTATCTGCAAGGTCGACTTTACCATAAGCGCCTGTACATTCTCTACATTCTCTGCTTTTACTATCTTGGTTGGGTATAGTGTTTGGTATAATGTATCCATCATATTTCTCCTAGTACATCAGCATAAAATTGCTTGTATGTTAAGAAGATGAGCTATTAATAAATAAACTCATCTTCTCATTAAGTTATGATTTTGTTGCTATGCAACTATTAAAGTCCCCACTCTTTTGGTAGGTATTTTTTTGTATTTTCCATCATTGTGCGTAGCAGTTTCTCTCCCTCATCTGGGCACAGTGTAACAAGTGGGTCGTTAAGGAAAGCGTTTCTTATCTTAACAAAATCAAATTCTAACGCACCCTTTACAACGCTCTCTTGGTTATCTACATGTGGGGATATCAGCGAGTGTACATCGTGTGGGATATTGCCTGCAAGTATTGGCTGAATGCTATTGTAGGAGAAAGACGCATTAGTTTCAACTATCGCACCAATTGGCAGGTTTGATATCTGTCCATTGTTTGGTATATTAACATTGCTAATGATAGGTGTAAGGCCTGACAGTGCTTTTATAAGCAGTACTCCCTCTTCGCCTGAGTGTTTAAGCTCCGGTGTTTCTTCACCACTTTTCAGCCTAGCAGATTTTGCAAGCCTTTTTTCCAGGTCTGCTTTCCTGCTGTCCACAGTAGTCAGCCCAAACTGCCACTCGTGTACTGTTTCTGGGTCTTTTAAGTACCATGGAGGCATAAACTCAGCCAGATGTCTGTCGCCAGCCGCTGCTATTAAGCCATAACGTCTAAACAGGTCAAATTTTACACGGTGACCACCTTTGAAAGTATTGTTCATCCAGTTGTCATCTTTACCCTTGCTGTAGCCACTCTCTGCATATTTATCAGCAAACTCTTGGTACATTGGGAACAGGTCAATATCTTTATATGTAGCTTTATCAAACCATGTAAAGTGGTTGATACCCAGTACATTTACCAGTATTTCGCTACGGTTAATATCTTTTATGCCCAGGTTTTCTTCCAGCATAGCTGCTAGTAGTTTTTGTGTGCCAAATACCTCGTGGCAGCAGCCAAAAGCTTTTATCTCTGGGAATACCTCGTACAATGTGCGAACGCAGATTGTCATAGGGTTTGTGTAGTTGATAACCCACGCATTTGGTGCGTATTGCTTAATAGCTTCGCCGATTTCTGCAAACATAGGTATAGTGCGTAGTGCTCTTACTATACCGCCAGGGCCTACTGTGTCGCCAACAGACTGATATATTCCGTGTTTCTCAGGCTCGTGAACATCTGAGTGCATCTCATCAAAAGTACCTGGTAGTATGGATATAACAACAAAGTCTGCACCTGTTAGTGCCTCACCGATAGTTGGGCAATACTCATATTTCCAGTCTGTTACTGCATCTGGGTGGGAGTTGATGTACTCTCCTATTATTTTGTTAGTTTGTGCTGCTTCATGGTCTATATCATATAGTTTTATTGTTCCACAAAGCTCTGCTTCTAGTGACATATCGGTCATAAAGCCCCATGCCCAACCACGTGAGCCACCACCGATATACGCAATATTCAAATTCTTTTTGTTGTTCATTTCATTCTCCTTCTCGCCAATATAACCAGCGATATTATAATTTATATGTCCATCCATTATCAAGATTATAGCTATATGCAAAACCAATACTTGCATGGCTATCAAACATTGTTTTTTCGTCCTCTGGGCCAGATGCATGGTATAGCAGAATATATAGCTCTTTTCCTGCTTGTTCTGATACATCAATGACAAACCCAGCGGTTATTCTGCCACGTGCCCAGCTCCATTCATTTTGCCCCAGTGTGATATTTTTTCCACTTTCTTCCCAGTTTATCAAGTCTTTGGAGTATTTAATCCCTATGCCATTAGCTGGTGAGTGGTAGAGAAAATACAGGTCTTTATACTTGATAACACAAGTGTTTTCGCCACCATTCACATTGCCCACAGGTGTCCAGTTTTCCATATCCTTGCTCTTAGAATAGGACACGCCGTTTTGCTTGTAAAAGCACCACCAGTAGTCATCTTTTTTTATCAGAAACGGGTCTATCATTCTACCCATTTTGTCCTCTGGTATATCGCCTTTTACTCTTAGTAGCTTGGGTGTGCTAAAAGTTTCCAAGTCACTACTTTCCATTGTGAATATACGGCTGTTTTCGTTACCATATTTCTCACCATTTTCACGGCAATATGTTTGCATACACATAACCCATTTATCACCATGCCACACAATATTCCCGGGCGAAGAATAGTTTTTGCTTTTGTCTTTTTCTGTGAGTATTTTTATATCAGAATACTCTATAAAATCTGATGTAGTTATCTTTGCTAGTTGTAGCCACGGTCCACCCTCACTATTATCCACATGGGTGAAAAATATATGGTACTTACCATCGTGATACACTGCAGCTGGGTCACGGTATGCTACCGTTGCATCTCCTTGCAGTATTAATGGTATTTTTAGCTCTTTTTCATTAATCAGAGTTGCCACCTCCCCTTTTGTATATAATAATTATGTTTCTATCAGCAGTTCTCCACCAAGCATAAAGTCGCTTACTTTCATGGTGAAGTCATTTAGGCGCTTAGCATTGTGCAGTACTTTTTTTGGCACATCGCCCTCGCCAGTTGTTTTTATAACAAGCTCTTTTCCGCTAGCTAGCTTTATGGTTATACTCTTATATAGAGGCTTTGTAATCAGCAATAAATCTTGCCCAGATACGGGAAAAACGCCCATATTCATGCATATAAATAGCGAGCTTAGCCCACCTGTATCATTGTTGCCAGGGATACCACCTGTAGTGTTTTTGAACATATACTCATTTGCTAGCTTTATTATCTCTGCAAGCTTGTCGTGCCTATCCATATAGTGGTAAGAATATGGTGTTTCCATGTCGGTTTCGTTGTTAAAGCCCTCAAACCTGCCACTCTTGTCCTCGGCATTTTCATATGCAAAGAAAACATCTAGCAAGTGCTCAAATTTTTCTACACCACCAGCTAGGCTTATGCGTTCTTCCATGTCTTTCATCAGTCTAAAAGAGTAGTTCCAGTGGTTACCCTCGTAGTAAGAAAACTCATCTTTTAGTAGGCCTGTATCCTTGTCAAATACGTCGCTGATATCCTTTTGTAGCAACAAGAACTTTTTGCTATACTCGGCGTTGTTCTCCTGTAGTGCAATAGCTGTCAGTGCCTTTTGCGCCTCACTAAAGTCCAGCAGATGTGTCGCCAGATATGGCTTGCCATTTTCATCAAATAGCTTTTTCGCAAGCCTTTGCATATCGGTATATGTTATTTTTAGGAAGTCATCCATATTGTCAATCTGTACACCCCTGTAATATGCATCAGCCAAAAAATGCTCCGGCAATGCAGAAGCTTGCACAGCTTCCAGCGAATAATTTGATGATAGTGCCAATGTATGTGGCAACATACCCAAAGTTTCACCCAAACTTATGTAAGAGCTTACAATTTTAGCCGAAATTTCAGGGTACACGCTGAATACAAGAGGTAGTTGTGTTTTGTACTGGTCCCATAGTGTCTCAAAACCTAGTACATACGGCTTACTGCTATCAAACAGTGGGCTATGCCCTGTAAAGTCCGATGGTTTTATAAGTGTATGGTATAGGTTGGAGTAAAACAGCTCTTTTTCTTGCTCGCTAGCATCTATATCAAAACGAGAAAGGTGCTCCTCCCATGCGTTTTCTGTATACTGCATACAGCTCTCAAATGTATCACATTTACCTGCTATTTCTCTTGCGTGCTCAAAGCTTATTAGTGAGAATGTCACCTGTAGCTCTATAGCGTCTGCTTCTCCCCTAAATATAGCACCAAATGGTCTTTCTGTTTTGCCAAAGTTTTGAGCATGCTCAGTTTCTTCCTTGTCAACCCACAGGCTAGCTGTAGTTTGCCCAAGTGCTTTTACATAAAAATATAGCACCACGCCCTGCATTTTTACAGATACAAGCACCTCGCTCTGGGAGCTTATCTCCATATGAGTTTCATCAGAATAAGCAAAAAATTTCTCTCCAAATGACTTATCAAGCCCATCATTAGAAAAATTTATTATAGCGCTCTGCGATGAATATTTGTGGTAAGCTGTGTGCTCGTCCACTGTTGTTTGGCAAACTGTGCCATCTACAAGCTCCACCTTGTAGTAGCCCGGTTTTGCCGTTTCTCTTGCAATGTCCCTAAGCTCAAAAGCGCTGTTTATATTGCCTGTAAACGGTGCTACAACTGCATAGTTATAGTAAAGCCCCATAGCGCCCGTGCCAGAGCAATGATAGTGGGAGAAACCCCCGAATTTATTTTTCTCCAAAAATTTCTCGGGGGGTTTATTTGAGTTAGGTTTGTGCGTGCCATAGCCGGATGAATAGCCACCACTATATGTTCCACAGCTCGTCTGCCCAAATGGATAGACTGCGTGTGGGTGCGTATTGCCGCAGAGTGCCTTTATCGGCTGCCAGTCTTTTGCTATACCCTGTGGTGCTGGTAAGTCTATTTCTCCGTTACCATAGAAAACATTTACGTAATCTGTGTATCTCATATATTTCTCCATTAGCCACGTAGTAGTGTGGCAACAAATTTCTCGTTAAGCTCCTCTACCAGTGGCACAAAATCAAGTGGCATTTTCACTGTGTAATCTGGCACCTCGTCCGACATTGTAGGCACTGGGAAATAACGTGGTGACCAGTCTATGTGAACACTTGTCATGCCCATATTATTTGCACCTTTTACATCTTTTCTCAGGTTATTGCCTATCATCAATATACGGTTAAGGTCTGCATTTGTAAGCTCTGCTGCACCCATAGCCGCCTTGAACATACGAGCATGTGGTTTTTGCACTTTTACACACTCGGAGTATATCATAGAGTAGAAACAGTCATAAATACCATGTTGGTTAAGTATATTTTTGAACGACTGTGCCTCGCCATCAGCTACTATAACAAGTGTATAACCAAGCTCATGTAGTTTGGTTACCATCTCGTCACCACCTGGGATAACCTCTGCTGTTGTTACTATTCTCTCGTCATCAAACACCTGTGTGCCCTCGTCTATGATAGTGTCGCCACAGTCCATAAACAGTACAATGTGCTTGCGTGAGTTTACCACTTTATCAAGCATTGCATCTATCATGCCTATAAAGCTATCTTTTAGCTCTGTCCATGTTACTAGCTCCGCAGTGGATAGGTCACAAGGAACATAGTTTGGTGATGGTGTGAATGCATATTCTTTCATGCTCTCACGAACAATTTTATCAATATACGCTGTGTGGTTGTACTTACCATTATTGTAGAAAATAGTAGCAAGACCGTCTTTGCCTACATTTGCTGTAGTGTCTGCATATGCCTCATGCCATTTTTCAAAAGCAGCAGTATCTGTTGCAAAAGCATGCTTACCAGGCTGTGAATATAGTTTTACTGTTGTTTCGTCTATAATATTTGCTGCGGCATTTAGGCAACGTCCATGAAAGCTACACTCTGCATCTACCAGTTTGCCCTGAGCATCTATATAAACCCACACGTGCTCAAGGTCAACCATATGTGTAATATCATAGTCAAAATAAATTTGATACTCTATACAAACTGCTATTTTCTCACCATCTATTACTATACCTTTTCTTCTGCCAAAAGAGTTGGAGGTACCTGTTTCTGTAAATACATCATAGCCTATTTTTACAGGAAAAAATGGCTCATTCTCACAAAATAAAATCTGTGGTAGATATTTCTGCGCTAGTTCCTTGTTATTCATTGCAATCTCCCAATCTTTTTAGTATAGCATCTAGCTGTGTTACGTCTACTTCATCTAGTACAAAATCACGGTTCGGTGGTAGTTTTTTCAGCAAATATCTCAAATCCAGCTCACCAAGTCCCAGTGCAACTGGTATCATCTCGCCATTTTGTAGTACAAAATCTTTTAGATGCACTGCTACTATCCTGTCACCAAAAAGCTCTATAGCTTCGTCTATTATGGCTTGCTGGTTTGTATAATTCTGTGGTGTGAGCAAGTTTACAGGGTCAAAAATCACCTTAATATACTCACTGCCAATATCGTCTATCAGCCTTTTTAGCATCTGAGAGCTATTGAGCACGTGGCGCACTACAGGCTCAATGCCTATGCTCACTTTGTTTTTCTCGGCAACTTTTGCAAGCTCTGTAAAGCTGCTCAGGCATATCTGGTATGCTTCTTCTGTTTCGTTCCAGCTATGATAATCACAGTTTTCTAGGAACGAGCCTGTTTCTGTACCTACCACGTCCAGCCCTGCAAGTTTTGCAAACTCTATATGCGCCATAAAGCGTTCTATAGCAGAACGCCTTATAGTTTCATCAGGTATGGATGGGTTGATATAGCAACTGAGCACAGATACCTTTACGCCACCGTTTGTGAAATATTCTTTTATAGCAGTTGCGCTGTTTTCGTCCAGTTTGGGGATATCATCTTCCCACAAAATAGCTTTATTTAGCGCTAGCTGAGCACCGCAAAGGTGGTTCTCTTTTATAGTGTTTGCAAGATTTTCAAATGACTGAGCAGGAAAATCATGTGCACGTATACCAATTTGCATATCTTACTCCATTTCTGTGATTATACTGTTCTTATAGATATTGTATGCTCGCATGGTGTTTGGTCTGTAAAATAAACTTGGAACAAGTTAGGGTCACGCTTTTCACTGCCAGATTTACCTTCTATAAAGTTGTGTACATAGAACGCTTTTGATAGCTTGATAGCGTCATAGCCTTTTTTAACAACTACATCACCATCTTTTACAGTGATGAAGTTACCTTTTGTTGCAGGCATTATTAGTCCATCAGTTTCTATGCTATCGCTCTCATCAAACGCAAACTCTATCCTGATAGGCATTCTATCTACGCCATCAATTTTCATTGTTACATCAACGCCATCTTCTTTTTTGTCGATATTCACTGTGAAGTATGCGTCAGGTCCTAGTAGCAAATCTCTATCTTTATTTGGCATTTTCCACCAGTCTGTAGTTGCTGGTTTTTCTGTGAATGGCAGGTAATACCAGCCATCCATTTTTGACACCATTTGGTAACCTGTCTCTGTTTTTGTTAGCTCAGTACCTATGAATGCCTTGTGCTGGCATATGCAGCCACCAATTTTTGCACTCATTACTAGGCTACCAGCTTGGAAATACAAGAAACTGGAGCTATTCTCTATTATGGAGTAAGAGAAATTGCCTGTTTTATCACGCACAATACGAGAATCTTTAAAGAAATTATGGTAATCTGGGTTTCCATTAGGGAAACGCTCGTTATTCACACAGTTAAGCTCTGGGTTTAGTATCATAGTTGTTAGCATATCTGGTGCAGGTGCAGCATTGTTCACGCTTAGGTCCCAAATATAGTTTGCAAAAGCTAGGAACTCTTTGTTGTTGTCCATAAGCCCTAATTGCAGATAGTGGTGGAAGTAATGAGTAGGTAGCACTCTGTCACCACGGTCCTGACGAGTGGAGTTATTAGTAAATATAGCACCATCTGGGTCTATATAGCTCATCATCATTTTTAGGTTGCGACGTGCATACTCGTTGTAGCTGTCATCACCTAGCTCTCTTGCAATAGTCAGCATATCTTCGTTGCTAACAACATTGTATATAGCTGCACTACGCTCTGCATATTCACCGTCCACTGTGCAGTCGATACCCTCGAACAAGTACTCTTGAGCACGTTTTTTGTATTTCTCATCGCCAAATATGCCATAGCCTGTTAGCAGTGCGCCAGATATTACCCAGCGGTGGTTAGGTGTATGGAAACCACCACCAACTATGCCATCAAGCGCACGTATGATTATGCCTTTCATATCATCAGTCATATCAGCAAGGTCACTATCCATCATTGTTAGCTTGTATGCTGGTATTAGCTCTCTTAGCAAAAATCCTGTATCTGGCGCACTAGCAAAGTTGCAGTCTAGCAAATCGAACAAGCCTGTTGGGCCTTGATAGCTATGTACAAACTCTAGCGCAGATTTTACTCTGCGTAGAATTTCTGGGTTTTTGTAGTATATATTACCCTCTGTTATATATAGTGCTAGTAGATTTTTGATAAATCTGCAAGTTGAGCGTGGCTCTACATATTTTTTTTCACTTACATATCCGCCCTTGTAAATGCCGTCCATAGCCTGATTTTTTATCATATCAGTGCCTGTTATCTCTGCGTATCTTAATATTCTCTCGAAATACATTGTTGTATCCTCCAACTGCACACTCTTATTTATTGTTTGTTGTGTAAATATAATATTCTATGAAAGCAAGCATTGCCATAGACTGTCCATATGGCATTGGGCTTAGTGGGATTTCTTTGTAGAAGTTCTTAGTTTCTCTACCCATTGGTGTGCCATAGGATACATTATCCAGTGTGCCATCAGGTAGTATATTTGCAGCTAGTGCCTCTATAGCTTTTAGTCCTACAGGCAGATATTTGCTATCTACTATGCCCATGCGCACACCTTTTAGTATACCGTACGCAAAGCCCGCAGTAGCAGATGCCTCAAGGTAAGATGTATCATCATCTATAACTGTGTGCCATAGTCCGCTCTCGTGCTGGTATTTTGCAAGTGCATCTATTTGGTCTACAAGTGTGTGTATTAGAGAAGTTTTTACGCCCTCATTACCCTCTAGCACCTCTACAAACTCTGGGAAAACTATAGTTATCCAGCTGTTGCCACGACCCCATAGTGCCTTTGCAAAATTGTGCCTACCCTCGAATGTCCACCCGTGGTACCATAGTCCTGTTTTTGTGTCTACTAGGTATTTTGTGTGTAGCATAAACTGGTGAATAGAGTCCTCTATGTACTCTGGTTTATTTAGTATTACGCCAGCTTTGTGTTGGAACATAACTGTCATCATCAGTGTATCGTCCCATAACTCGCCTTTGTTTTCGCTGTCAGATGTAAGGTGTTGTAGTCCACCCTCCGGTGTTCTCACCATCTCATTGTGCACCCAGTACGACCACTCTTTTATTAGCTCTAGGTATCTTGGGTCTTTTACTATATCATATATGTATGCCATAGTCAGCATTGGCGCACAGGTATTTACATTCTTGCTAGGTAGTCCTTCTGAGATACGCTCATCATAATACTTAGTTAGGTAATCCAGATATTTTTGCTCGCCTGTTTGCACATATAGTTTATAAAAACCATATAGGCCTACACCCTGTGTCCACTCCCAAAATCTATATTTGCTTAGTTCTGGGTCGTCACCATTGCCCTCACGCATACCACGCAGGAAAGTTTCGTCCTCTACATACAAGTTTTTTAGTAGTGAATTGCCTAGTTTCTCCAGTATCTCATTAATGTTATTCATTTCATTCTCCCATTTATATATAAAATGTTATTCGTCTTAACGTTCACACAAAGTTTTTATTATACTAAATATACCCCCTCTGCACAGGCTACCAGTATATGTGATAGTCTCTGCAGAGGGGAGATATTACTCTCCCCACCAGTAATTATGCTACGTACTCGTTGTAGTAAGCTTGTTTCTCAGCTAGGATTTCGTCAAAACCAGCTTGGTTTATAGCGTCTATCTCAGCTTGGTATGTTGCCTCGAAATCAGCTCTTGGTGCAGAGATGATACGGAAGCTAGCTTGAACAAGTAGGTCTTGTACAGGTTTACCATATGTTGTTTCAGCTTCTAGGAACATAGGGATAACAGGGTAGATGTGTAGGTCTTTTTGTAGTGACTCATAAGCCATTGTAGCATACTCTACTGGGTCAGCTGTTGGTGGGATATGTGTCCAGTTTACAGAAGCAGCTTGGATAAGTGCATCTTGGTCGCTCGACCATGGATTAGCACCTTTTACTGTTGTGATATCAGCAGGAGTGATTGGCCAACCAGCAGCGATTTTATCATCGTTGGAAGGAAGTGCACTAACTGCAATGCCATTCTCATCAAGAGTATAGTCAAGACCATATCTTAGAGCAAGGCTGTTCTCTGGCATTACTAGCCAGTCCATGTATTTCATAACAGCATCAACTTTGTCTTCGCTTGCTTTTGGTACAAAGTTATACATACCATGTATTGGGTTAGATGTGTTTCCTTGGTACTCTGTGCCGTCACCTGTAAAGCAGTTTACAAGTACCCACTCTGCCTCTGGAACGTTCTCATATGTTGCACGGAACTCGTTTGTAGGACCGTTGTCATCACCAATAATGAAACCAGCGTAGCCATTAGCAATAGCAGCTTTCATAGCGTCCTCTGTTGTGTCTACAGCAAACTCGTTGTTGATGATACCATCGTTGTAGTATTGGTTTAGTTTGTCATAGCCTGCTTTTGCCTCTGGGTGTAGCATAGCTGTGTTCTCTTGGTATGTCCATAGGTTCTCACCCTCATAAACACCATCTATGAAAGAAGTTATGAATGTCTGGAATTGTTTCTCTGTACCCTCTTTACCAGCCATTACCCAAGGAATAACATTCTCAGCGCCAACGTTACCAGGGTCTTCCTCTTTGAATGCATATAGAGCAGCTTCTAGCTCTGCTGTTGTTGTTGGTACTTCCATACCTAGTGCATCTAGCCAGTCTTTTCTTATTTTGCCTGTGTGGCGTGCTTTTTGCTCATCACGAGAGTTTAGGATAGCATACTGTTTGCCATCGATAACACCAACAGATGTTACTGTGTCGTATGGGATGTTCTCTGCAATGTTCTGGCCATAAGCCTCGTAAGAAGCAGTTAGGTCTGTTAGACCGCCTTTTACAGCATAGTCAACGAACATATCACGAGAATATGTCATAACCATATCAGGTGCTGTACCACCAGCCATCATTGTGTTTAGGATGTCATCTGTAGAAGAACGGTTAACAGCAGTATAGTTTACTATTACGTTTTTCTCCGCTAGAACTGACTCTTGAACAAATGTTACCGCGTTGTTGTCTGTCATGTTCATGCCAGATTGGAACTCTTGTCCTCTATCCCACAACATAACATCGATTTCTACTGGGTCTTCTGTTACTTCTGGTGTAGAAGTGCTTGTGCCTGTGTTTGTGCTACCAGCAGTGCTGCTGCTAGAAGTAGTGCTAGCATCACATCCTGCCAAAAGGTTTAGTGCCATAGCTGAAAGAATAGCTATGCTTAGAATACGTCTTTTCATTTTAATCCTCCAAAATTTTTTTATATAACGTGTATTTCACGCTAATAACATAATTAGCCTTTTACCGAGCCAAGCATGATGCCCTTGGTAAAATACTTTTGTACGAACGGGTATACAACTAGCATTGGTAACATGGACATTACTATTGTAGCAGACTTGATATTCTCGGGTGTTAACATTAGTGCTGCTAGTGGGTCCTCTGATGGGTCAATGTTTGTTGCCGCATCTAGTATTTGTTTTAGTTTTAGCTGAACTGTGTATAGCTCTGGGCTTGTGATATAGTACATAAGGTCACTTACGCCATTCCACCTAGATACAGCATAGAAAAGGCTAAGTGTTGCTATAACTGGTGTTGTAAGTGGTAGTATAACTCTCATAAGAGTTTGGAACTCGCTACATCCATCAAGGTAAGCTGCTTCGTAAAGAGAGTTATCTATGCTCTTAAAGAATGTTCGCATGATAATCATATTATAAGCACTGATAAGTCCTGGAAGTATAAGTACCCATACATTGTTTATTAGGTTTAGCTCACGCATTAGCATATAGTTTGGTATGATACCAGGGTTTAGGTACATTGTAATAACTATAGCACCCATTATTATACCGCCACCTTTTAGGTGTGGTCTTGATAGTGGGTATGCACATAGCATGGTAGCTATCATAGAGGCTGCTGTAGAGCCAAGCATTAGAAATATGGAATACATGAAAGTATCTAAAAAGCTTGGTGTTAGAGCTTGCTCATATGCCTCTAGCGTAAAATCTACTGGCAAGATACCAACCTCACCACTTAATATAGCGGTTTTTGAGCTGAAAGATGTTGCAACAACGTTTAGTATGGGGATTATTACTATTATAGAAACTATAACAAAGAATGTACCTAGTAGAAACTCAACTGTTTTGTCTGTTTTTGTCATTTTTGCGCCATTTGTACCAACTACTTGCATTAGAATAATCCTCCTTCTCCAAACATTTTCGCCATCTTGTTAGCTATAGAAATAAGTATAATACCTATTATTGACTGGAACAGACCTATAGCAGTTGCAAAGTCAAACCTTGATGCTGTAATACCTAGTCGGTATACGTATGTACTGATAACCTCTGATGTAGTTGTTACCAATGCATTACTCATCATATATGGTTGCTCGAAGCTGATATTCATCAGTCTACCGATGCTCATGATAAGTGTTATTGTTATTGTGCCCCTAATCATAGGTAGTGTGATATGCCATATTCTCTGCATTCTTGTAGCGCCGTCTATAGATGCTGCCTCATACAAGGTAGTATCTACACCCATAAGTGCTGCAAGGTAGATGATAAGTGAGTAGCCTGCGCTCTGCCATACGCCAGATGCCCAGTATACGCCACGCCATACCTGTGGGTCTGTTAAGAACGGGATATCCTCTAGACCAATAGAGTTAAGTGCATTGTTTATTAGGCCTGTTGAGGAGAATATTTGGTATGAAATACCAGCGATGATTGTCCAAGACAAAAAGTGTGGTAGGTATGTAACAATCTGTGTAGTCTTACGGATTTTGTCGTTTAAAAGCTCATTTAGCGCCACAGCCAAAATAATGGGTATGGGATAACCTATTAGCAATCCACCTATATTTAGTACAAGTGTGTTTGATATCGCTCTCCAGAACTCGTCGGACTCAAATGCATCCATAAAGTGTTTAAAGCCAACCCATTCACCAGGGAACAAACCTTCACCAAACATATTGTAGTCTTTGAACGCAATAGCTACACCAGCCATTGGTAGGTACTTAAAGACAATAAAGAATGCTACAGGTATTATAAGCATGATATAAAGCTGAAGATTTCTCTTAAAATAAGTTACTGCTTTGCTTTGGGTAGTATTTTTTATATTTGTGTTTGTCGCCATTTTGTGCCTCCACTTTTTTATTTTTTATATTGTACCATCCCATGTGCTAACATTTGTGTTCTTTTTCTCTGTTTCATCAAACCAATGTGTTGTTACACATTTGCTCTCTGTGTAGAACTTAATGCCGTCTTTGCCTAGGCAATGCAAGTCGCCAAAGAAAGAGTCTTTGTGCCCACTGAATGGGAAAATGCCGATTGGAACAGGGATACCAACATTCACGCCAACCATACCACCGTCTGTGCGTTCTGCAAATTCTCTTGCATAATATCCACTTTGTGTGTATATTACAGAACCGTTTGCAAATGGGTTGTTGTTCATAATAGTGATGCCTTCTTCAAAATCTTTTACACGCTTGATGCAGATAACTGGTCCAAAAATCTCTTTGCTACCTATCTCCATGTCTTCTGTAACATTATCAAAGATTGTTGGTGCAAGGAAGAAACCTTTCTCGTAGCCCTCTACTGTAACGTCACGTCCGTCCAGTATCATTGTTGCGCCTTCTTCTATGCCTTTGTCAATCCATTTTAGGATGCTGTTTTTGTGGCTCTCTGTAACTACTGGGCCTAGTGCAGATGTGCTATCGTACGCTGCGCCTAGTTTTATTTTGCTTGCAAGCTCTACCAGTTTTGCAACTAGTGCATCTGCAATGCCTTCTTCTGCTACTACTACTGGTAGTGCCATACAGCGCTCTCCGGCACAGCCAAATGCTGCATTTATTATACCAGCCGCTGTTCTCTCCACTGGTGCATCGTTAAGTACAAGAGCATGGTTTTTCGCCTCGCATAGTGCTTGTACACGTTTGCCATGTGCTGCTGCCACAGAGTATATATGCTTACCAACAGATGTGCTACCAACAAATGAGATACCTTTTACATCTGGGTGTGTTAGGAATATCTCTGCCTCGTTCCTTGAGCAAGTAACGATATTTAGTACGCCATCTGGTAGTCCTGCCTCTTTGTATAGCTCTGCAAATCTTAGTGCTGTACGTGGTGTTGTTGTAGATACTTTTAGTACCATAGTGTTACCAGCTGCTATACATAGTGGTGTCATCCAGCCCATTGGTATCATTGCTGGGAAATTGAAAGGTGTAATACCAGCGAACACGCCTATTGGCTCACGGTATAGCACAGTGTCAAACCTTTTTGATGCATTCATCAGGGACTCGCCCATCATTAGTGTTGGTGCGCCACAAGCAAGCTCTGTTGCTTCTTTTGCTTTTAGTACGTCGCCTTTTGCTTCTTCTAGCACTTTGCCGTGCTCTGTTGCTACTAGTAGTGTTAGCTCGTCTAGGTTTTTCTCTATTAGTTCGCGTACTTTGTACATTATCTGTGCACGTTTCATAACTGGTGTTTTTGACCAGCCAACATATGCCTCTTTTGCTACTGCTATAGCTTCTTCTACCTCTGCAACTGTACAGCTTGGTGCTTCTCCTACTACCTCGCCTGTGCTTGGGTTATATAGTTTTGTGTATTTCTCTGTGCTTGACATTTTGTATTGTCCATTGACAAAATATTTAATTTTCTCTACCATTTTTTTCTTCCTCTCATCCCTCGGTTGTGTTTTTATATACCTGTTGTTTCTTTTATATATTTACGTGCTTTCACAGCATATTCGAATGGATTTGCGATTGCTGGGTCCTGCTCTGCTTCTACAAGCAACCAACCCTCATAGTTGTTATCAGAAAGATATTGTAGTAATGGTGCAAAGTCTATACAGCCGTCACCCGGTACTGTGAACGCACCCATTCTTACACCTTGTAGGAAACTATTGCTACCTTCTCTTACTTTTTCTACCACTGCTGGGCGGATATCTTTTAGATGAACATGCTTTATTCTGCCCACGTATTTTTCTAGAATAACCATTGGGTTCTCGCCAGAGTATACTAGGTGACCTGTATCAAATAGCAAGTAAACTTTCTCGCTGTCTGTCATGCTCATCATTTTGTCTACTTCTGCTGTTGTTTGTACAACTGTGCCCATGTGGTGGTGGAAAACAAGTTTCATTCCTTTTTCGTTTGCAAGCTCACCCAGCTTGTTTAGTCCGTCACATAGCTTTTCCCACTCGCTGTCGTTTAGCACATATTTTTTCTCAAAAACTGCTGTTTCCATCTCGCCCTGTATGCTGTGGCTTTGCTCGGACACTACCACAACTTTTGCGCCCATAGCGTGTAGGAAATCTCTGTGCTCACAAAAGTCTTTTGCTACTTCCTCGAAAGGCTTAGTAAGTACAAATGAGCTAAACCAAGCACTTGCAATGCTAAGGTTGCGTAGTTCTAGGTGTTTTTTTAGCACTTCTACATCTCTTGGGTATTTGTTGCCAACCTCTGTGCCATTAAAGCCCGCTAGTGCAGCCTCGCTGATACACTGCTCAAAACTATTCTCTTTACCAAGATCTGGCATATCATCATTTGTCCAAGCAATAGGCGCTATGCCTAGGTATATATTTTTATTTTCAAACATCTCTTTTACCTCTTAATATTTTCTTGCAGTTTCTAGGTTTTGCATTTTATCTTTATAAGCTTCTTTTACGCTGTCTTTTTCACTTAGTGATGCTATTCCCACGTTCCACCATGCGTCATATCCGTCCGTCATAGTTTTTGGTATTACTTTCATATCAATCAGTACCGACCTATCATCAGCTTTTGACTTGATAAGTGCTTCTCTTAGCTCCTGTGGGTTGCTTGCACGGTATGCTGCCATACCATAGCCCTGTGCCACCATAGCAAAATCAGTTGGTATTAGTGTACCGTCCTGTGCACCACTTTCTGTTCTATATCTAAACTCTGTAGCCAGACTGCCTATACCCTTGCCCATTTGCAAGTTGTTAATACAACCAAAACCACAGTTATCAAATAGCAGTACTACTATCTTTTTGTTTTCTTGTAGAGAAGTAGTAAGCTCGGAGTGTAGCATCATAAAGCTACCGTCACCCACCATACTATATACTTCTTTTTCTGGCTCTGCCATTTTTGCACCTAGTGCAGCTGCTATCTCATAGCCCATACAGGAGTATCCATACTCCATATGGTAGCTATCTTTTGCATCTGTTTCCCACATTCTTTGCAGGCAACCAGGTAGCGAGCCTGATGCACCAACTATTATCGCGTCTTTTGCTATTTCCTCACGAATAATTCCCAGTGCCTCTGTTTGTGTTATTGTGCCACCTGTTAGCTTAATAAACTCGTTTATCGTGTCGTTATTTCTCGCTTTTACTATAGGCTCGAAATTCTCTGTATATGTATATTCTGTTAGGGCTTTCATTTCGTCCGCCCAAGCTTTATTAGCTGCGTCTATCTCTGTGCTATATTTTGATGTATAGCCTTTTGCAGATAGTGCAGTGCTTAGCTGGCATAGGACTGCTTTTGCGTCGCCCACTAGCTGGTTTGCATCTAGTTTAGCTGCGTGGAAAGCAGACATATTGATTGTTACAAAGTCTACCTCGCTATTTTTGAATGCACTTTTTGATGCTGTTGTAAAGTCTGATAGTCTTGTACCCACTGCAATAACTACGTCTGCATCTTTCGCTATTGTATTAGCTGCTAGGTTACCTGTAACGCCAACACCACCTAGGTTATATTTGCTAGATGATGGACAGGAGCTTTTGCCTGCCTGTGTTTCGCCAAATGGTATATTAAATTTCTCACAGAAATCTATAAGTGTTTTGCCTGCCTCTGAGTATCTCACGCCACCACCACAGATGACAAATGGCTTTTTCTTGCCAGCTATCAGCTCTGCTACCTCATTAATAGAAGTTTCGTCCGCTAGTGGTCTTGTTATTTTGTGCACACGCTTTGCAAAGAAATAGTCTGGGTAGTCATAGCTCTCTGCTTGTACGTCCTGTGGTATAGATATGCAAACACCACCTGTGTGTGCAGGGTCTGTCAGTGCACGCATTGCATTTATCAGTGCTGTCATTATTTGCTCTGGGCGGTGTATCCTGTCCCAGTATCTGCTAACAGGGCGGAACGCATCACTTGTTGTTATAGAAAGGTCATATGGTTGCTCTAGTTGCTGTAGCACAGGGTCTGGCTGGCGTGTTGCATATGTATCACCTGTGAACACTAGCAGTGGTATGTTATTTACTGTTGCTGTTGCAACTGCTGTCACCATATTTGCAGCCCCAGGCCCTATAGATGAAGCACAAGCTATAATCTTTTTGCGGTTGTTCTGTTTTGCAAAGCCAGTAGCCACATGTGCCATACCTTGCTCGTTTCTGCCTTGGTAAACTTTTAGCTCGCCTGGGTTTTCGTCCAGTGCTTGCCCCAGTCCGCAAACTATACCGTGCCCAAATATCGTGAACACACCATCTACAAACTTTGTTTCTTCTCCATCAACTGATACATACTGGTTGTCAAGGAATTTTACTATCGCTTGACCCATTGTCATATTATAATGCATTTGTATCCCCCTAATTATTTTCTAGTAGCCACATATGTGCTGGGTCGTCTTCCCTTGTTGTCCACGGGTTGTTATCAAGGTGGCGTATCATCCAGCAGTAATACATTTTGTACCCCGGTGCTGTTACTTGTGGGTGTGTTAGCCCTCCTGGTATTATACTTGCTGTGCTATCCAGTATCTTGTAGGCATCATCACCTATAAAGCTTGCGCCAAAACCCTGTGGTTTATCAAATTTATAATAGTAAACCTCTGGCTGTGGGTGGCTATGTGGTATGTAGCTAGACCACCTACCTGGTAGGTTTATTACCTCGCCTATAACTAGGTTGGAGTATGGTGCGTTGTTGTAGTCAAACACTGTGATAACCTGACGTTTTGCTGTGCCTTCCCAGTTATCACCACCAAATGTTTCTTGTCTACAGTCCTCTTGTGTGTAGAAAACAGGCTCGAAATATTTGCTATTCTCTGTAGCCTGTATAATAATCTCGCTATCTGTCTGTGCTGTAACAGTCGCAGCTACTGTAGCAGGTATATGTAGGCAAAATGGTTTTTCATCAAAACAGTTGCTCCTGCTTGCACGATGGCTATTCCCCTGATACTCGTATGTAACTGTGCCACTAATCAGCAGTATAGCTACTTCGTTTACTGCATCATTTGTTGTATATTTTTCACCAGCAGACATTTTCTTTACTGTAATATCCATCAGCATATCGCTGTTTCTGCCTGTTTGGCTGGATATCACCTTTTCGTTGCTGGTATTATAATCATAATTAACTAACATATTTTTCCCTCTGCCTTATACTCTGGCAACCATATCGCCATATTTCTCTTTGCACTCTTTTATAAATTCTGCCACTTTTTCTGCGCTTGGCATATCTTCTGAGCAACCATGGCTAGCTACTAGCATAGCAGCAGATGCGCTACCAAACTCCAGGCTATCTATAATGCTCCATCCCTCTAGCAGGCCATATATGAATGCAGATGCATAGGCATCACCACCACCAAAGGATTTTAGTAGTTTTACTGGGAATGGTTTGATAGAATAGTTATTACCATCATTTGTATATGCAGTGGAACCATCTTTTCCGTGTTTTATAACGACGATTTTTGCGTTTTTAGCGTGCCAGTAAGTCGCTTCTTCTTCGTCTGTTGCTGTCACTCTCATCAGGCTACCCATTAGGTCATATTCTTCCCTAGAGCCTAGTATGATGTCTGCACTCTCAGCAACCATAGTATAGTAAATCGCTATTTCATCTTTGTTCTTCCAGTTATATGCACGGTAGTCGATATCAAAGATAATAGGTGTCTTTGTTTTCTTAGCAAGGATTACTGTTTTTAGCACTGCTTCCCTAGATGGGCTCTCTGCTAGTGCTGTGCCAGATATTAGCACTATTTTTGTATTCATTATATATTCTTCGTCTATGTCATCAACATGTAGTTTAAGGTCTGCTGCCTCGTTGCGGTACATCTCTATACTGCTCTGTGTTTCGCTAAGTATTTCTGTAAATGTAAGCCCTAGCTTGCTACCATCTGTACATCTGGTAACGTGTGAGATATCTACGCCCTCTTTATCAAAATAGTTAGTAACAAAATCTCCAAAGCTATCGTCCGATACTTTACCTAGAAAACCAACTTTTTTCCCTAGTCTTGCTAGTCCTACTGCGATATTTGCAGGTGAGCCGCCTAGGTATTTCTTGAATGTCATACTCTCTGACAGCGGACAGTAGTAGTCTAGTGGGTTTAGGTCTACAGCTACTCGTCCCACAGGCACTATATCCATTTTCCTAGAATTATCAAACTCTATATACTTCATTATTTTATTACTCCATTTTCAAAGATTTATTTATATCACCGCTATTGTCCACTACGTCACAATCTACTTCCATTTTTTTGCAGAGTGCTGCTATATCGCCTGTCTTGCTTTTGTTTGTTATTACACCTGTAAAATCATCAATGTTTGCATATGTCATCAAAGCTACTTTGTTATATTTAGTGTTATCTATTAGCAAATATTTTTTTATAGCTTTTTCCATAACTGCTTTTTTTATCTCATACTCTAGTAGTGATGAGTTTGTGACTGTACCAAGCTCTGATACACCAGTAGCAGCCATAAAGCAAGAAGATATATTATATTTTTGTAGCATTGCCACTGTATCTGCAGAAACAAACGAGTATGTATTAGCCTCTAGCTTGCCCGGCAGTGTTATCACTGTTAAGTTTGGGTATGGAATTGCTGCGTTCAACACACTAAGACTATTTGTTATTATTGTTAACTGTTGTTTATTTGCTAGTAACTTCACCATGCAAACTGATGTAGTACCAGAGTCCAAATAAATAACACTTCCATTTTCTACATAGTCAGCAGCTCTGCTTGCTATTAGCATCTTTTCGTTCTTGTTTTTTGACAATCTATCCTCAAAAGGTACCAGTGTACTTTTTTTGTTTGTCTTTATTCCACCGTAAACTTTTATAATTTTACCCTCATTTACCAGTGCAGAAACGTCATTTCTTGCTGTATTCATAGAAATATGCATCTTTTCACATAGCTCATACATACTTACTGTTTCATTTTCATTTACAAATTCTTCTATCTGTTGCAACCTGTAAGACTTCATTTTTTACACCACCTAACCGAATCTTATCTCCAACATTTGCATTATAACATATGAATTTTTTCTTGTAAATGCTTACAATAACCAAAATTCTTTCTTCTTTTTTGTGATATTAGCAATTGAATTTAATAATAAATTATGTTATTATCTATTAAAGTTACTAAAACATACCAAAAACTTAACAATTTTAAGGAGTAATTAGCATGATAAATCTAGGTATTATAGGCGCAGGCAGAATAGGCAGAGTACACGCAGAGAGCATCACTTATTTGGTAAAAAACGCAAGAGTTCTTGCAATAGCAGACCCAGTAGTAGACCTTTCCAAAGCTGACTGGGTTGCAGAAATGGGTATCCCCAAGACATACAGTGACTACCATGAGATACTTAATGATGCTGAGATAGACGCAGTTCTAATCTGCTCATCTACAGATACACATGCACCTATATCTATAGAAGCAATAAATGCTGGCAAACACGTATTCTGTGAGAAACCAGTATCACAGGACCTAGGCCAGATAGTAGATGTTATGGAAGCACTAAAGAAAAACCCTGTTAAATACCAAGTTGGTTTTAATAGAAGATTTGACCATAACTTCAAATCTGTTCGCAGTGCAGTTGCAAATGGCAAAATCGGTGATACTCATATAGTAAAAATCACATCTCGTGACCCAGACGCACCACCTGTATCATATGTAAAAGTATCCGGTGGTATGTTCCTAGACATGACAATCCATGATTTTGATATGGTACGCTACCTAACAGGCCAAGACGTTGTAGAAGTATATGTAAACGCTGGTGTTATGGTTGACCCAGAGATTGGCAAAGCAGGTGATGTCGATACTGCTATTATCACAATGAAACTAACAGACGGTAGCCTTGCTGTTATAGACAACTCCAGAAAAGCTGCATATGGCTATGACCAGCGCGCAGAAGTTTTCGGCTCTAAGGGTCAAGTAGCTGTTTCTAACGATACACAGAGCACAGCAGTGTTCAGTGGTGAGGACGGCGTAGTTGCAGAAAAACCACTATATTTCTTCCTAGAAAGATACATGCAGTCTTTCAAAGACGAGATAACAGATTTTGTAAACTGCATCATAAATGATACAGAAGAATCTGTTTCTATAAATGACGGTCTACAAGCTGTTGTTATTGCTGTAGCAGCAGGAAAATCACTAAAAGAACATAGGCCTGTAAACTTAAGCGAAATTATATAAAAAGCTTGACAAACACGCTATTTATTCTTATTATTATACACAGAGCTAACACTTTTATTTGATGATAAGGTTTAGCTCTGTTGTTCTATTATAAATTTTATTTGAGTAAAGGGAGAAAGCTATGAGAAACTATAAAATCACAGGATTTGCAGACGAAATCGACCCTTGTTTTGACACCCAGCTTGAGGTGCTTAACAAACTAGGCGTGAGCTATATGGAAATCAGAGGTGCTGATGGTAACAACATCTCCAAGCACACAATGGAAGAAGTAGCAGTTTTGAAAGAAAAACTAGCAAAAGCAAATGTAAAAATCTCTGCAATCGGCTCTCCGATAGGCAAGTATAATATCACTGACGATTTTGCTCCTCAGTTCGATTTATTCAAGCACGTTTGCGATATTGCAATAGCGCTAGAGACTAGATATATCCGTATGTTCTCTTTCCACCTACCAGAGGGCGCAGACAAAGCCGACTACCAAGACGAAGTTATCAGCAGACTTGCACAGTTTATCGAGTATGCAAAAACAAAGGATATCGTGCTACTACACGAGAATGAAAAAGGCATATTTGGCGATACTGCTGAGTCCTGCGTGCTACTAATGGAAAAACTATACTGCGATAATTTCAAGGCGATTTTTGACTTTGCAAACTATCTACAGTGCGACCAAGACACAGTAGAGACTTTCAAAGCTATGAAAAAATACGTACATTATATACATATAAAAGACTGTATAGGCAGTGATGTTGTACCTGCTGGTATGGGTGATGGCAAGCTAGATGTAATCCTAAACGAGCTACTATCAGAGGGCTTTGACGGTTTCCTATCACTGGAGCCACACTTGCAACAGTTTGTAGGCTTTGCAGAGCTAGAAGAAGACGGCGAGAGCATTAAGTCCGAGAAGAAAAACGATGGTAAAACAATGTGGTGGATTGCACTTAACTCACTAAAAGCAATCCTGTATAATATCGATAAATAGTCATTGACATTGAGAGGTTATAATAATGTTATATCTGGATAAAAGAATAGCGAACATATCTGCGGAGCTACTTGAACTATCTGTAGTAAAACGTATCAAGCTAGGCGCTATAGAGTACAAAAAAGGTTTTTTCCTCACCCCACAAGAGGCTGATAGCGATAGTTCCCCTTATACTCTGTTCAGTTCTGACACTATGAGCTGGCGTGGTACTGACGAGCACTTTTGGTTTAGGTGTGAGTTCACTATGCCACAGGAATATAATGGCAAAGAAGTATGGGTACAGCTAGGTACAGCAATTGGCGGATGGGATAGCACCAACAATCCACAGTTCCTTGTTTTTGTGAATGGCAATGCGACACAGGGTTCAGACATCAACCACCAGGATATCCAGCTTTGTTTATCTGCAAAAGCAGGTGAGAAATTCCGTTTGGATTTTCAGGCTTATACAGGTATTAACGACAGCGAAGCAAAATTTTATTGTTTTATAGAAGAGCGTAGCCCAGAGATAACCGCACTATACTATGACTTACTAACACCGCTAGAGGCTTTTATTAGCCTAAATGCAGACGATAAGCCACGCAGAGAAATAGAGCGTGTACTTAACGACACTATAAATCTGCTAGACCTTAGAGAGCCATATTCCGATGAGTTCTATGCCTCTGTAACCACTGCTCGTGAGTATCTGCAAAAAGCACTATACACCGACCTTGCAGGCTATGACGATGTCATTGCTACTTGTATCGGCCATACACATATAGATGTTGCGTGGAAATGGACAGTGGAGCAGACAAAAGAAAAAACAGCACGTAGTTTCTCCACTGTGCTAAAACTTATGGAAGAATACCCAGAATACCTGTTTATGTCCAGCCAGCCACAGCTATATGTTTTCCTAAAAGAACGCTACCCAGAGCTATATGAGATAGTGAAAAAGCGTGTAGCAGAACGTCGCTGGGAACCAGAGGGAGGTATGTGGGTAGAGGCTGACTGCAACGTTACATCTGGCGAGAGCCTTGTAAGGCAGTTTATCTATGGCAAGCGTTTCTTCAAAGAAGAGTTCGGTGTGGATAACAGGATACTATGGCTACCAGATGTTTTCGGCTATTCTGGTGCGCTACCACAGATAATGAAAAAGTGTGGCATAGACTACTTTATGACTACCAAGCTATCTTGGAACCAGATAAACCCAGTGCCAATGGACACACTGTACTGGCGTGGCATAGACGGCACAGAAGTACTAACACATTTTATAACCACCAAGCATGAGTCCAAAAACGAAACTAGCGAAGGCAGACAGACATTTTTCACCACATATAATGGTGAGATACGCAGTGATGTTATGGTTAACAGCTGGGAGAGATACCACGACAAGCTAATAAACAACGATATTCTTATTGCTTTTGGGCATGGTGATGGCGGTGGTGGCGCAACACGTGGCATGCTAGAGCGTGCAAAGCGTATGGAGAAAGGTATTATAGGTATACCAAAGATACAGCAAGGTTTTTCTGCTGAGTATTTTGAAAGACTGGAAAAAACTGTATCTGACAACCCGTCGCTGAGATACTGGGAGGGCGAGTTCTACTTTGAGTATCACCGTGGTACATATACTTCCATGGCACGTAATAAGCGTTCCAACCGTGAGGCAGAGAGCCATATTATGGACCTTGAGCTACTGTCCGTGCTTGCAGATGATATCGCTTATCCACAGGACGAGATAGATAGCATATGGAGAACAGTGCTACTTAATCAGTTCCACGATATTCTGCCTGGCTCATCAATTCACGAGGTGTATGAGGTTACTAAGCGTGAATATACTGATATAGAAGCGCGTCTGGGCAGACTCATAGACGAGAGAATGTCTGCACTTAGTGCAACTGGTGATGCTGTGACTGTGTTTAACACTACAGGTTTTGCTGGTGGTGATATTGTGAGCTTGACCACTGATGCAACAGCGCTAAAAGACAGCGACGGTACTGTGTACCCAGTACAGCAAACAGCAACTGGCGCAGTGGCATATATCGACAATCTACCTAGCAAGGGCTACAAGACACTCACACCTGTGTATGAGAGTATAGATAGCAAATCTCCATTCACTCTTATAGATGACAGAACTATAGAAACACCATATTACATAGCAGTATTTGATGAAAACGGAAATATAACATCATTGCTTGATAAAGAGAACAATCGAGAAGTTGTTCAGCCTGATGCAAAGGCTAACCAGCTAAGAATATTTGAAGATAAACCTATGAGATATGACAGCTGGGATATAGAGATGTACTACACAGAAAAAAGCTGGGATGTTACATCACCAGTAGCGTTTGAGTGGGTAAGTATTGGTGCTGTAGTGGCTACGCTAAAAGTTGTATACTCTGTTAGCAAGTCCACAATCACACAATATGTGCATTTCTATGCCGATAACCGTCGTATAGATTTCGAGACCGAGGTGGACTGGCAGTTACGTCAGCACCTGCTAAAAGTCTTTTTCCCTGTGGATATCCACACAGACGAGGCTTCATTTGATATCCAGTTTGGTAACCTTACTCGCAAAATCCACAAGAATAC
>CAYJFF010000002.1:0-27734 GCA_964369345.1 uncultured Oscillospiraceae bacterium | reverse complement strand
ATAAAAAGAGCAGAAGATGGCAGGGGCTATATCGTGCGTATCTATGAGTGCGACAACGCAAGAACAAATGCTACACTGACATGGGGCAGGGAGTTCGCAGTGGTGGAGGAGTGCAACCTAATAGAGGAAACTATCTCCCCAGTGAGCAAAAACGCAGATGGTACTATCTCCTTTACTATCAAGCCATATGAAGTAAAGACTTTCCGTATCATATAGTCTTTTTACAGTTGGTAGGCATGTTACAACAGCGAGGTGATTGCTATAGCTAAGTTTATGATAAAAACAGCTCTTTTCTCCGGTATCTTTTCTGTGTTGATGGCGCTACTGTATCTCTATACCGATATCGAGATTTTTAAGATACTGGCAATTTCGCTAAGCGCTGTATTTTATCATTTTGCTATGCGACTAGCTGTTGGTTACTATTACCATCGTAGATATAACAACCATATTGACTATAGGAAAAAGTGGTTTACAGTGGGTGCAAGAGAGCGAAAATTCTACGAGAAACTACGTGTTAAAAGCTGGAATAAACATCTACCCACCTACAACACAGGTTTCTTTGATACAGAAACTCGCACATATGAGCAGATTGCTATGGCTATGTGCCAAGCAGAATTAGTGCACGAAACAATTGTTGTTTACTCGTTTATCCCTATAGTTGCCATTATATGGGTTGGGGCATTTGAGGTTTTCCTCATCACTTCCATTCTGTCCGCCGTACTAGATGCATCTTTTGTGGCGCTACAGCGATATAACAGACCACGTGTAATACGGTTAATCAAGAACATATAAGAAAAAAGGTGTAGCAAGTTTGTAACTTGTTACACCTTTTGTTTTCCACAGATTTCAGCATTTTCTGTTGAATAATCTCACTGCTTTTCTGATCTTTTGATAGAAGTTTCTATATCGCATATATTATAACCCTGCCTATACTGGCTGAGCGATTGCTCGTACACCAAGTCACCAAACAGCTTGCCCAGTGTGCCAGATAGTGGCACCATCAGCCTTATACACCAGTTAAATAGTGGTGTTAAGGCTATTTTCTTTTGTGCACACCCAGCTATCATAGCCACTATATCAGCAGTGCACATATACTGGCTATTCTGTGGCATGAATATGCCTGTGTCGCTGTTTTCTACCAGCAGTCGCAAAAATTCACATAGATTTTCTATATATATCATGGAGCGTCGGTTTTTTATTCTAGGGAATACAGGTAGTTTTTTTGCAAATCTAGATAATGTCGCGTAGTTTCCCACGCAGTCCGCACCATATACCATGGGTGGGCGCACTATAGCTATCTTTATCTTGTCCTGCATACCAAGTAGTGCTTTTTCTGCCATTAGCTTAGATTTTCCATAGTGGTTTGTGGGTTGTGGCACTGTGCTCGCTGTTATAGTGCCGTTTTTCATACCATACACACTCATTGTGCTCATAAAAACTAAATGCCCCACACTTTCGGCTATGCACTTCTCTGCTATTTGTTGTGTTAGCTGTGTGTTTACTTGGTAGTATAGCTCGGTGTTTTCTGCGCTCTCTTTCCTGTGGACAATACCTGCAAGGTGGAGCACGACATCATAGCCACAAAAGCTGATATTTTGCAAGCTATCACCTTTTACGCTTACTTTATCTACACTATACTCCCCAGTAAACTCACTCTCCAAATAACTACAGAGCGAGTTACCTATATATCCATTTTCACCTGTAATTAGTATCTTTTTCAATAGCTTCGACCCCCTGTTATATATGCAAACAGAAAACCGAGCTTTGCACAACACAGAAGCTCGGTACTGCTATATTAAATTCTTGCGTTGTTCCTACTAAGCCTTATCACAAAGAGCAGCACTATAGTACCTAGCATTACCCATGTACCATACTTATATACAGCATAGACAATCGCTAGTGCTGCCGCTACATACCACAAAACTGTACTTTTTATCACTGGTAGCCCTTTTTTCACCATACTAATGTACCACAGTGTATCCAAGAGGAATGTAGAAAAGCCCCACGGCAGCAGTATGTAGGTCAGTGCTATATATGTTAGCTCTAGCACCTCGCTAGTGATAAAGATATACCCCATGTTGTTGCCTAGAAAGTCTATCAGCCAGATAGCCAGCACCCATAATATACCTGCTATGGGTCTGCGTTCTACAACAAAAGCGTATGGGGTACGTAGTTTTTCGGTAAGCTCTGGGTCTTCACGAGGTACATATGGCAGAAGTTTACCACAATACGGACAAAAGTCCATAATAGCAGCTATCTCTTTCTCACAGTGAGGACACACCATCTGCACCACCGCCTTTTAACGCTAGCTCATTGCATTTACAATTAGCTCCACCGCTTTTTTTATACCTACTTTGGAAATATCTATACACAGGTTATAGTTCTCTACCTCGCCCCATTTTTTCCCTGTATAATAATCATAATACTTAGCACGTTGTTTGTCAATGCTAGTTATTTTCTTTTGCATTTCCTTTTCGCCTTTTTCGCGGTCTTCTGGCACTCTATCAAAGCATCTCTCTACACGGTATCCCATATCGGAGGAGTAAACAAACACCTTGAAAGGGTTATCATTTTTTAGCAAATAATCTGCACAGCGACCAACAATAACACAGCCATTTGTTTTGTCAAGCTCTCTTATAACTTTTAGCTGTGCAAGCTGAACTTGCTCTTCTGGGTGGTGCTGGTATCTCACAAACGCCCTGCCAAAAGTATAAGCAAACTGTGTAGATGCAACAGATTCACTGCATTTTTCTATGAACTCTGTAGCAAAACCTGTTTCTTCTGAGACCATGGACATAAGCTCTTTGTCGTAATACGCTACGCCCAGTGCTTCTGCAAGTCTTTTACCAACCTCTCGCCCACCACTGCCAAACTGCCTGCTGATTGTTACAATCTTATTACTCATTGCCGATCACTCCTTCTCTGTTTTTTATCTAGGTTATCTAGGGTTATTTCCTAGATTCGATATCGTGGCAACCACCTAGTGCTAGTTTCTCCATAACCTCTAGCACATGTAGTGTTTGGTTGTACATACAGTCAAAGCTATCTGCACCATCTTCTATAGCTTGTGCCATATCGGACAGACCTTTTGCACGTGAGTTTTCTTTGTATGGGAAACAGAAAGGTACTTCTTTGTACTCGCCTTCTTCTGGGCGTAGTAGCTTGATTGCAGCGCCAAATGTGTTTGGGTCTGGAACTATCAGTGTACCTTTTGTTCCATAGATTTCTAGCTCTGCATGTGTTTTGTGGTATACATCAAATGTTGTTGTTATTGTGCCCACAGCACCATTCTCAAATTTCAGGATACCTGTAACATGAGTTGGTACGTCAACATCTATAACCTCGCCATAGTGTGGCTGGCTTGTTATTGTACGTTTTTCAAATGTCTTTGTAGCAGATGACATAACGCTCTCTATATTGCCTACTAGGTTTATAAGTGCTGTTATGTAGTATGGACCCATATCCATCATTGGGCCGCCGCCAGCTTTGTAGTAGAACTCTGGGTCTACGTGCCAGTTTTCATGGCCATGTGACACAAATGCAGCTTTTGCAGCTATTGGCTCGCCTATATATCCATCTTTTATAAGCTTGATACAAGTTTGTATGCCCGCACCCAAGAATGTATCTGGTGCACCACCAAGGAACAAGCCTTTTTCCTGTGCTATAGCTATTAGCTCTTTACCCTCTGCCACTGTTTCTGCAAGTGGTTTTTCGCTATATACAGGTTTGCCTGCTAGTAGTGCTGCTTTGCTAACTGCATAGTGTTCGTATGGGCGTGTCAAGTTTAACACTATATCCACAGCGGGGTCTGCTATTAACTCTTCCATTGTATCATATATTTTGATATGCTCATATTCTTCTTTTGCTTTTAGGCATTTTTCTTTTACTAAGTCACACACTGCATATACTTCTATGTTCCTGAACATATTTGTGATATTTTTTAGGTAGATGCCACTTATCGCACCCACACCTACAAATCCAACTTTAAATGTTTTCATAACGCTTTCCTCCTGCTGATTATCAGCTATTTATAGTATGTATTAGTACATTTTTTTATCGCTCTTGAAACGGTCAGTAGTTAGGTTGTTATCTATTGTATATTGTTTGCCCTCACCAGCCCACAGCATGCCACGCTCCATCATTATCTGTGCATTTGGAGATTTATCGAACACATCGTCGTGGTGACCAAGAGATGTATAGAAAACCCTACCATTGCCCCAGAACTTAGTCCATGCAACTGGCATATCCACAGGTTTGTTTGATATATGGTAGAAAGGCACAAGTGGGAAACGTGTAGTAGCAAGTACCTCTACTGCTGGGTCTATATGCAGATAATAATGCTCACTAGCTACTGGGAAATCTTCTAGCCCCTCTACAATTGGATTAGCACCATGACAAATGTTTACAGTATATTCTACACCGTCACCACCTGGGTGGCTAACCCACTGCCCACCTGTTAGGAACTGCCATTTTACCGACTGACGGAAAGAGTCGCACATGCCGCCGTGACAGCCTGCAATACCCACACCCTCACCAACAGCTATACAAACATTTTCTTCTGCTGTTTTTGTTATCTCGCTCATTGTTTGACATGCTACTATTAGGTCTAGCTGTAGTAGTTTCTCCAAATCTTCCAGTGGCTCCATTGTGTCGCTAACTTCTACTTCGTAACCATTGCGCTCTAGGATATTAGCGAAACGTTTCGATACAAGCTCAGGCTCATGTCCGTGCCAACCACCGTGAAAAACTAAGGCTTTCTTCATTATTTTTTCCTCCAAATTTATTATATTGTGAGCAACCTACCCACACATAAACTAACTATTTTTTCTTATAAACTCTAGGTCTTTTACTGCATTATTATATAAGCCCTCTGGGGTGTCTGCATCTGCTGTAAACTCCACTGTAAAACTACGTAGATTTGGCAGTAACAGAGCTTTTTTTATATCTGCACTTGCTCTCTTTGCATCGTCGCACAGTTGCATAAAATGGTTGCTACTATCACGCATCTGGGTATGTATATGCACTATCCTGTCACCATATGCACTTATAATATCCGCACGTCGCTGCTCGTCCTCACACAAATGTGCAATGGCAGTCCAGCGAGTATCTTTGTCTGCAAAAAATTCTCGTGCAAACTTAACGTCATGCATCAGCGTACCAGCATGGCACTCGCACATCAGCTCTATATTTTGTGGTAATAGTGCCACCCACTGCATAAATGTCTTGTATTCCTCATTTACAGTTGCCATGTCATTGCCAAAATTATATTTTATAGCCACAGCGCCACTATCTGCAACAGCCTTTGCTACCTCACACATATCCGCAGTTAGCCCCTGATGAAACTTGCAATATGTATTAAAAATAACACATTGTGCACTACTGGATATTAGCTGTTTCTCTGCATCATCTGCCCCTGTGTAGTGCTCTTGCCATAGCTCCATACCAGAAAAACCATCTGACTTAATGCTGGTTATATAATCGCTAACTTTTAGCGAGGGAACACGTGATGACCAACGGTTTTTTTCCAGTGCTACAGTGCCTAGAAACACTTTCACTCTGCACTCCTCCTCGCAAATCCCACAACCATAGGTTAGTAGATTAATTTTGTAAGGTTATTATATCACTTTGCAAAAAGCCTGTAAATACTTACGCAAAATAAATACTAATAAAAAAAATAATTAATTTTGTACATACTACATAGTATTTTTTTGTTGAATATAGTGTGAGACATACGTACTACCTGCGAGAATGGGTCAATATATTTCTATAAAGTATACAATCACCATGCTCATTGCACTGCTATACAGCTTGGTTGCCTTTTACGACCCACTGTCGTTATGCAACATGCACATATATCTGCTTGCGTTTTTATAAAATACACCAATACCCAACTTGAGCTACAGTTTTAACATTTTTAATATTGCAAGAAAATATCTTTTGTGATAAACTTATCTAGGTTATATAATAGACAATAAATAAGCTTAGGAGCGTGAACTTTTTGAGTAGAAAACAATTCAGAGTTTCTGTTGTAGGTTGTGGAACTATATCGTCTATGCATGGCACTGTAATTTCTCAATGTGAGAATGTAACTTTGGTTGCATGCGCAGATATCCTAGCAGATAGAGCAAATGATTTTGCAGAGAAATACAATTGTACAGCGTATAATGATTACATAACAATGCTAGAAACAGAGAAGCCAGACGCAGTGCATATCTGCACACCTCACTACTTGCATTTTGAGATGACAAAGCAAGCTTGTGAACGTGGTGTAGCTGTTTTTACAGAAAAACCACCCATTGTTACAACGGCTGAGCTTGATGAATTTATAGAGCTATCAAAAACTAATGATATAGGTATTTGTTTCCAGAATAGATACAACCCACCAACAGCGTGGATGGATAAAGAGCTGGGCTCTGGCAAGTATGGACAAGTGCTGTGTGGCCGTGGCAATGTGACATGGCGCAGAGATGAAAGTTACTATGAGGAAGAAAAATGGCGTGGCAGACGCGACAAGTCCTATGGTGCGTGCCTGATGAACCAGAGTATACACACACTGGATTTACTACTGCGCTATCTAGGTAAGCCACAGATGGTTTCTGCACAGCTAGCTAACCACCACCTAAACGGTGACTATGATATAGAAGATACATTTAATGCGTATTTCGGCTACGAGGATGATAAGCGTGGGCTGATATATGGCTCTACTGCATATGGTATAAACGACACTGTGTATGTGGAGATTTGCACAGAAAATGCTATAATAAAACTGGAGCCATCTGCTGTGGAGATAAGAGAAAATGGCAAGGAAGTAGTCCGCAAATCATTTGTTGATGAAACTACACAGGGCAAAGACTACTGGGGTACAGGCCACAAAATGTGCATAAACCATTTTTATAGCGAGCTTGCAAGTGGTGGCAAAAACTACATAAAACCTATAGATATAAAAGACACTATGCAGGTGGTACTTGCTATATATGAGAGTGGATTGGAAGAAAAGAAAGTTCACCTATAACACGTTAAATTTTGGGCTTAGCCCGCTAAATAAGAAGGAGAATATGATGTTATCTACTAATCTTGAGATGATGCAAAAAGCAGCTCGTGAGGGCTATGCAATCCCTGCAATTAATACCCAGGGTGCCAACTATGATATTATTTGGGCATGCTGTAAAGCAGCAGAAGAAATGAAGTCTCCCATGATTTTGGCGCACTATGTAGCAACTGGCGCATACTCTGGCCATGACTGGTTTGTGGAAGTATCTAAATGGTGTGCAAACAAAGTAAGCGTTCCTGTATCCATTCACCTAGACCACGGCGATGGTTTTGATATTTGTATGGAAGCACTAAGACTTGGCTTTACATCTATCATGATTGATGGCTCTACTCATCCAACAGAAGAAAACGCAGCTATGACAGCTGAGGTTATAAAAGTTGCTAAGCGTTTTGGTGTTCCTGTAGAAGCAGAGATAGGCGAGCTACTACGTCTTGATGCTACAGGTGAGGCACAAGAGAACAAAAACGTTGCAGACCCTGCACAAGTAAAAACATTCCTAGAGCTTTGCCAACCAGATACACTTGCTATCGGTATCGGTAATGCACACGGCTACTACAAAGGCGAGCCAGATATCCAAATAGACGTGCTACGTGAAGTGCGTAAATTCACAGATATCCCATTTGTTCTACATGGCTGTACAGGTATGAAAGAGAGCATCATCCGCGAGGCTATTGGTCTGGGTGTTGCAAAAATCAATTTCGGTACAGATATCCGCTATAAATATGTAGAGCACTACCAAGATGGTCTTAATAACACAAACCACCAAGGTCACTCATGGAAACTATCTCAACACGCTAACGAAAAGCTTGTGGAAGATGTAAAAAATATCATCCGTCTATCTGGTTCTGAGGGAAAAGCGTAATTATATATCAATAACAAGAGGAGAAAAACAATGTCTGTAAAAAATAAATTAACCGTTGGTTTTATCACTACACTATCCGGCCGCTGGCCACGTGAGCTACCCGAGAGCCGTATGAAAGAATATGGTGAGTGGCTTGTAGCAAATCTGCCAGAGGTAGATGTTATCTGCCCAGCAGAGCTAGGCGCTTCTCCTGAGAGCGTTGCAGCTATTACAGAGGACTTCCGCAGCAAGCGTGTAGACCTTGTAGTATCTCTATATGGTGCATTTACAGGTGACGATGTCTGTACCTATATAGCACAAGAGCTAGGTGTTCCCATCGTGCTTTGGGCGCCAAAAGAGCCACCTTTTGAGAAAGAAGATAGACTATATGCAAACGCACTTGTTGCGCTAACTATGAACTCTGCTTCTCTAAAGCGTCTGGGACACACTTGCCACGCTATATATGGTAGCAAAGAAGAAGCTGTTACTGCTAAAAAAGTAGTTTCACTTATCGAGGCTTACCGCACAATAAAAACACTACGCAAAACTTTCCTTGGTCTTTTCGGCTATCGTCCTACTGCGTTCTACAACTGTGCTTTTGATGAGGGTCTTATCAGAAAAACATTTGGCGTGCGTATAGAAGAAACAGAGCTAAAAGTAGTATTTGACCAAATGGCTATACTAGATGACGCTACTGTTGCTGCTGACATGAAAGCTGTTGAAGAAGCATATAGTGTAGACCTACCAGAGGGACACCTAGAGAACCACTCTCGCCTGTTCCTAGCACTTAAAGAAGTGTTTGCTACACAGGGCTATGACTATGGTACTATCAAATGCTGGCCAGAGATGGGCAACCTACACACTACACCTTGTGCAGTTCTTGGTAGGCTTGCAGATGCTGGCGTGCATATCGGCTGTGAGGGTGACGTAGACGCTGAGCTTGCACAAATCGTGCAAAATATCCTAACAGGTCAGCCTACTTTCATCACAGATATGATAAACATAGACGAGGAAGAAAACACACTTACATACTGGCACTGCGGTAACGCTGCACCATCACTACAAAACAAAAAGTATGATGTTTCACTGAAAAACCACCCACTAGCAGGACAAGGCTCTGCTTTCTACTGTGCACTAAAAACTGGTCCTGTTACTGTTGCACGTTTCTGCAACATCGACGGCGTTTACAAGCTGTTCCTACTACGTGGCGAGGCTGTTGACTGCGACCGCTACACAAGGGGCAATATGGTAAATGTTAAGCTAAAAACACCAGTGCTAGAAGTAGTAGAAAAAACTATTGAGTATGCAGTGCCACATCACTATAGTGTTGTGTGGGATGATGTAGCTGATGAGATGATAAAAATATCCGAACTACTGGGAATAGAAGTTATCGAGCTTTAATAACCAAATAGGAGCGAAAATGCATGAAAAGAAAATTTACTAAAATGCACGGTTGTGGTAATGACTACATCTACTTCAACTGCTTGCAAGAAGAAATCACAAACCCAGAGGAGCTGAGTATCCGCCTAGCTGATAGACATTTTGGTGTTGGTGGAGATGGCATTATCCTAATATGCCCTTCCGATGTTGCGCACGCAAAAATGCGTATGTTCAACGCCGATGGTAGCGAGGGAAAAATGTGTGGCAACGCTATACGCTGTGTAGGTAGGTACCTATATGATAACAATATAGTGGATAGCGAGACTATAGAGATAGACACATTATCTGGGGTGAAAACACTAAAACTAAATAAAGACACTATGGAGTTTACCGTGGATATGGGCGCACCAATCATCACTGCGAAAGACGTGCCTGTTATTAGCGATAGCGAAACTGTAATCAAAGCACCGCTAACAGTGGATGGCGTGGACTACGAGATTACTTGCGTATCTATGGGAAACCCACACTGCGTTATTTTTGTTGATGATGTAAAAGGACTGGACCTTGAAAAAATCGGACCTAGTTTTGAGCACCATGCAATGTTCCCAGAGAGAATAAACACAGAATTTGTACGTGTTATAAGCCCTACAGAGCTAGAAATGCGTGTATGGGAGCGTGGCAGTGGCGAAACTCTAGCTTGTGGCACAGGCACTTGTGCTACTGTTGTTGCTGCTACACTGGCTGGTTTCTGTGAGAAAAACACAGTTGTTACAGTGCACTTGATAGGTGGCGACTTGACCATACTATACACAGATGACACAGTGTATATGACTGGCAAAGCTCAGGCTGTTTTTGACGGAGAAGTAGAGGTTTAATCTCTCAATAAATATATTATCAAAGGGGAATAACAAATGAAAATAAACAATAACTACCTAAACCTAAAAGAGAGCTATCTATTCAGCGATATTGCTCGCAGAGTAAATGCTTTTATAGACGCAAACCCTGACAAGAACATCATCAAGCTAGGCATAGGCGATGTTACAATGCCTATATACCCAGCTGTAATATCTGCAATGCACACAGCACTTGATGAGATGGCTGAAAAAGCTACTTTCAAGGGCTATGGCCCAGAGCAAGGCTATGCGTTCTTGCGTGAGGCTATACAGGCTGACTATGCAAGCAGAAATGTGGAGCTTGCTGTTGATGAAATTTTTGTTAGTGACGGCGCAAAGAGCGACATCGCTAATCTGCTAGATATTTTTTGCAAAGATAACAAAGTGCTTGTACCAAGCCCCGTATACCCTGTATATGTGGACACAAATATAATGCATGGTAGGGAGATTGTGCTTGCTAGTGGTGATAAAGAGAATAACTTCTTGCCACTGCCAGACACAAAACTTGCTGCTGATATTATCTACATCTGCTCTCCTAATAACCCTACTGGTAGTGTTTATAGCAAAGACGAGCTAAAAAAATGGGTGGACTACGCTAACGCAAACAACGCTGTTATTTTGTTTGACGCAGCTTACTCTTGTTTTATCAGTGATGCTGAGCTACCAATGAGCATATACGAGATTGATGGTGCAAAAACTTGTGCTATCGAGGTTTGCTCTTACTCTAAAACAGCCGGCTTTACAGGTATGCGTTGTGGCTATACAGTTGTTCCACATGCGCTTGTTAGTGGCAACACAGAGCTTAACAAACTATGGCTACGTAGACAAACCACAAAGTTTAATGGTGTTAACTATGTAGTACAAAAAGGTGCAGAGGCACTATACACAGCAGAGGGTAAAGCACAAATAGCAGAGACTATCGGCTACTACATGGAAAATGCTAAGATTATGAAAGAAACTTTTGATGAGCTTGGTATTTACTACACAGGTGGCGACCACTCACCATATATCTGGTTCGAGTGCCCTAATGGTAAGTCCTCCTGGGAGTTCTTTGACGAGATGCTAAACAACGCACAAGTTGTTGGTACACCCGGTGTTGGATTTGGCGATAGCGGCGAGGGTTACTTCCGCCTAACAGCATTCAACACAAAAGAAGCAACACAAGAGGCTATGCAAAGAATTAAAAACTGGTTGGGCTAATATTTTAGCTTGAGCATAATTATAGGCTACTACTTAGTAAATAAGTGGTAGCCTTTTTGCATTGTGAGCACCTAGCATTCACAGCAAAATATTGTCATAAGCACACTACCATAAACATACACTAATACACAGGGGGTGTGGCTGTGAAAAAATTTAGTAGCATAGTAGCTTTTGTTTTAATATCAGCTTATTCACTGTGCCTGATGACCTATAGCAAGGAAATAGGCAATAGTGTGGTAGACGCTGTAAAAATATGTGGTGGGGTGATAATCCCTGCACTTTTCCCATTTATGGTAGTAGCTGGGGTTATAGGCAACACAACACTGGGCGATGCTACCGGCAGTTTTTTCGCGCCTATTATACGTGTTCTGTACCACCCACCAAGTGGCAGTGAAAGCGCTATAGTCACTAGCTGGCTGGGCGGGTATCCCTCTGGGGCACGTGTGCTGGGTAGCTTGCAAGAGCGTGGTGTGCTCTCCCCTAGTGACTGCCAAAATGCAGTTTGCTACTGTGTGAATGCCAGCCCTGTTTTTATGATAAGCTTTGTGGGTGTGGGGATATTTGGCAGTGTAGATATAGGCGTAAAACTGTTTTTCTGCCAAATACTATCCAGTATAATAGTCGCGCGCATTTTCTCATTTGGCAAAAAGCGTGCATATACAGGTCATATAGCCACAAAAACCACACATCAGCCATATATATCTGCCTTTGTTGGTGCTACAACATCTTCCACCATTATTATTTTGCATATTTGTGCTTTTGTTATACTCACTGCCACCGTATTTGCCATTATAAAAGCAAGTGGCGTGCTGGATTTGATTGTATATTGCTTTTCTTTTTTTGGCTTGCCAGAAACTAGCACGAATGTAGTAGTAATGAGCTTTTTGGAGATTTGCAGTGGAGTGTCCCACGCTACTAGCCTTATGCCACTTGATGCTCTGTATATACTCCCCTTCTTGCTTTCTTTTGCTGGGCTTACCGTTATCGCACAGGTGATAACGTGCATAGGCACAAGGAATATTGTACTAGGCAAATTTGTTATAGCACGTATATTGCACGCAGTTTTTACACAGCTACTCGCATGGCTATGGCTGTATGATGAATGTCGGACTGTATCAGCTTTTAGAGCTACTACACCACTGCTACACTATAATAGCAGTACGGTTTTGGGTGCTGTGTTCCTTTTGCTAATGTGTGCAATGCTGTTTGTGCTAATCGACAAGCTTTTTTGTAAAAAAACAGCATAAAACACAATTAATTATGTAGATTTTACCGTTATATAATGCTATAATAAGAGAGATAGTCTTAACTAATACATATTTTTGATAAAGGAGAGCGATTATGGCAAAGAAAACATTTTTTGGCAACAATATTGAGCCTAGCTGTACTTACTGTAGCTGGGGGAATATCTCCCACGATGGAAATATGATTTTGTGCGAAAAACAAGGCATAGTAGAAACAAATTATAGCTGTAAAAAGTTTGTATATGACCCTATTTTGCGTATTCCCTCATCACAGCCTATATTAAAAGAATACTCAAAAGAAGATTTTGAGATTTAGTGTGATAATATAATTCAGAAAGCAGGATTTCATATAATGAGGAAAAACGCAAATAGAGTTTTAGCGTTGCTGATAGGTTTTTTAGTGGTGGTGACGGGCTGTTCCGAGCCACGTGATAACATGGTAATGGAGCAACATCCACTTAGCAGTAGTGTGTCCACTGCCCCACCCTCGTCATCATCAGTACCAGAAGATAACAGCACACAGGTACCTGCCCCAGTGCTGATATCTGCCGAGATGTCACGTGGTTTCTTGGTATCTACAGGTAGTGGGGGCGACTTCCCAAAGACCGCCACCATAGCAGAGCAATCTGCAGAGCTTGATGATATCATAAGCTTTGCTATTGATAACCATTTCAACACCATATATTTTGAGGTAAACAGTGGTGGCACTGCTATGTATACATCTGATACCTACCCACTGAGTAGCGCAGTAGCAGACGGACTAAGCCCGCTTGAGTACCTGTGTGGTGTAGCACGTGACAACGACATACAGGTGGTGGCAGTACTAGATACATATGTACAGCCTGTAGGTGTAACTCTGCCAATGTACGAGCAGACCAGCTACCTAGACCCCAGAGCTGACGAAGTATCGGATATGCTGAAAACTGAGATATCTGCTATTGTTAGCGAGCACGCAGTGTCAGGCATTATGCTAGATGGCGTAGAAACTGCGTTTGCAGATGCAAGTGTTAATCCGTTTGTGACGGAGCTAATAGGCGAGGTATCGCAGAATATAAAAACTGCGCAAGATATTATGCTTGCTGTTACTTTTGATACAAGTGAAACAAGCAAGGCTGTTATGACAGAAATTCTATCGCCAGTGATGCAAAGTGGACATATAGACATGGTGTCACCACGTATAATCACCAGTGAGGAATATTATATAGACACACTGGAACTATGGAACAGCATAGACTATGGTAGTGCCGTGCTCGCTGTGATAAATAGCGATAACGCAAACAACACCTCCGAGCTAGAAACCGAGCTACTATCAAACGCCATGTATAGCGATGCAAAATCCATACTAGGCTCATACTCTAGCCTTGCTACACGTTCAGCGAACGAAATGGAGCAAATATACAGCCTGACAGAGTTTAGCGCAGACCCCAGTAGCCTAATGGAGTTTTCCATACCACAAAACCTAAAAATATGCTACCCAGCCAGCAATATTAGCACATGGAGTACCAGTATATATATCATGGGTACTTCTAACCCAAATCTCCCGCTTACCCTGTGGGGCAACACAGTGCCACGCATAGGTACGGAGGGTACTTTTGGTATTAATGTACCACTCTCTGTTGGTGCAAACACTATTACTATCAAGCAGGGGGACATCTCCCACAGTGTGACCGTCACTAGGCTATCCGGTGGCTCTACCTCCACTATCAGCCAGATAACCTCCACCAGTCTTTTCCCACTTACAGACCTCGGTATGGATAGTAATGGCACTATAGATATTTCTTGCGTGGGGCCAGCTGGTGCTAGCATATATGCAACAGTCGGCGGTGTAACTGCACAGCTATCGCAAGTTGCAAGTGCACAAACAGGTGTTGCTACAACTTTCAAAGGTAGTATTACGCTTAATTCTGCGAATTTTGTCGCAAATCAGGTTACAAACGCTGGTAAAGTCTCCTACACTGTCAACTATAATGGCACTACCAAGTACCAGAATAGTGCTGGTAATGTATATGTCGCTGGCGCAGATGTACCGCTGATGATAGAAGCTACTAGCTACGTGGCAAGCGTGCTTAACACACACGCAAATGATGGTGACTTTTCACATAGCCTAAAGGCTGGCGCACGCGTTGCAGTTACAGATGCTTTTATATCTCCACGTGGCACTAGCCAAACACTGGTGTACCAGCTATCCAATGGCAAGTATGTCAAGGGTGACTATGTAACAGTGGTCACAAATGCAGAAAACTGTTATTCTGACATTACACGTGCAGAAAAAACAGTTGGTGATGATTATATTCAGATTGACCTATATGGCGGGCAACCAGGTGTTATATCCTCGCAAAATGGAGATGTTGTAACGCTGGATTTCCTAGACACTGGTATCTCCACAGATGTATCAAGCATTACTGGTGGCATACTACAGTCAGTGGTGCAAACTAACACAGATAACGGTTTTTCACTGACACTAACCTGCGAGGC
Organism: uncultured Oscillospiraceae bacterium; assembly: GCA_964369345.1. GTDB lineage: Bacteria > Bacillota > Clostridia > Oscillospirales > Ruminococcaceae > Angelakisella. The sequence continues at coordinate 12,650 of CAYJFF010000002.1, read as the reverse complement.
TGGCAGTTTGTGGGGATATGATGTGACACACGAGAATGATGTTACGTCTATATATCTACGCAAAGCTCCTATACTTTCTGACACATACGGCAGACCACTGGAAGGTATACATGTGCTACTAGACCCAGGTCACGGCGGTATAGACTCTGGTGCACTGGGGCTACCTGGTATAACTGGCCCCGATGAGGCAGACGTAAACCTTGCTACTTGCTATGCTATTATGTATAGGCTGGAGCAAATGGGCGCGACTGTTACAATGACTAAGTATGATGACCTCAACCGTGTGACGCTAGATGACAGGAACTTTATTTCCGAGGAGCAAAGACCGCATGTATTTATTTCTATACACCACAACAGCGCCGCTCTTACAAAAGACCACAACACCACACAGCGTATGGAAGTTTATTATAACCAAGACATAGCAGAGGAAATGGCAATCTCGCTTATGTACCACCTGAGCACCGACCTTGATAGAAACGCCACCACCCCAGACCCCTCTTACTACTATGTTACACGACAGACTTTTGCACCTGCTGTGCTGTACGAGATGGGCTTTATGATAAACCCACTGGAGTATGAGCTAAGCTGTGACACACTGACATATACAAAAGCTGCAAATGCTGTGGGCAAGGCACTACTTGAGATTTTCTGATTTACGCACATCTATAAAAAAGTCACGCATTAGCTGTGCACATTCTTTTTCTAGCACACCACATTTTACATTTGGGCGGTGTATAAACCCTAGCTCAAACAGATGTATTTTGCTACCAAGACACCCACCGTCCTCATCAAACGCACCATATACCACTTTGTCCATGCGTGCGTTTAGTATAGCACCAGCACACATGGGGCATGGCTCCAGTGTTACATACAGCGTGCAGCCACTAAGCCGCCAGCTATCCAGAGCCTTGCTAGCCTGTACTATGCTGTTTATCTCTGCGTGTCCCAGTGGGTCTTGCTTGCTCTCTCTAGTATTGTGCGCACTGGCTATCACTTGCCCGTCTTTTACTATCACAGCACCTACTGGCACTTCCCCCAGTTTATATGCTATATGTGCTTGCTCAAGCGCTAGTGCCATATAATATTCATCATTGTTCATAGTGCACCTCATTAATAAAAAATATTGTTGCTGTATAATAAACCGCTGTTTTTTGCCAAAGCTATTTATATAAAAATCGCTTGGAGGTCGCAATTATGCAAGTAACAATAACAGCAGTTTTCCCAAACTACGCAATGGCAAAAAATGCCGCCGACTGCATGTCAGTAGTGACTGACAGTATGTCCATGCAAGTGAGCATGGAGCAGTACCCAACAGATGCTCTGAACGGGCTACGCAATGTCTTGGGTGCAGCACACACACCGTCACAGCTACTAGATGTCTGCCCAACAGCACAGCACACAGATAGCGAGGTAACTGTTATTCGGCTTATATGCCAAGAGGAGCTATCCACATTTGCTATCAAGGAGCTATCTGCATTGGGCGCAGAAAAAGTAACTGTGAGTATGCAGTCATAGGCAACCACTGCACAGCTATTTGTGCAGTACTACATATCATAATAACAAACAGGGCTGACGCACAATGATTATCATGCATCAGCCCGTGACATTTATGCGTGTATTTCGATGTATTGTGAGCACTTAAACTCAGCTTTTGGCGCTAGTTTCTCTGTGCCTGGTTTGTTCTCGAAAACATGGTCGCTATCTAGGAAATCTGGCTTGCCATGCCATGGCTCTATACAGATAAGGTCTAGCCCACCAGCAGGGGAAGTCCATATAACCGTGTTTGGTGAGTCTGTGCCACCTATACGTACAAACGCATCTGTTTTGTTGCATTTAATATCAATATAACGTGAGCTAACGCCCTCTAGTAGCATGCTTGTAGAAAATATATTGTTGCTAAGTGCTATAGTTTTTTCTGTTGGTGCATATGTTTCTTCTGAGCCTGGGATAATATAGCCTGGGTCCTCTGTGTATCTGCGTGTGCAGTTCTCTAGTTTTTCAAACTCCACATAGTAGTCAGTGCAGTCTGTATCAGGCAGGAATGGGCACATTATAGCTGTGTGGAAGCCTATGCTAAAGAACATGTCCACATCACCATCATTCACTATCTTTTGGTCGCATACCACGCAACCACCTGTTAGTGTGTATATGGTGTAGAAGCTAAAGTCATATGGTAGATATTTTTTTGTAAAATCATTACTTTTTGCGCATAGTGTAACTGTTTTTTCATCAGAAGAAACTACCTCGTGCTCCATATCACGAATAAAGCCGTGTGGAAGTGCTGGATACTCTTTGCCACCAACGATGATTTTATCATCTAGTATGCGTCCACAGTTTGGAAAGCATATAGGTGAACGTCTAGCCCACACCTCCGCTTTACCGTCCCATAGGTACTCCCTGCTGTCCGCTTTGTGGTATACTGATTGTAGTTCTGCGCCTAAGGTTGCCACCTCTACCTTTAAAATGTCGTTTTCTAGTATGATTTTCATTGCTAATACACCTTTCTGTCTAAATATTTACAAACAATAAGTTGACATTACCGCAAGTATTGTATACTATATAAATATATATACATTTTTGCAGAATGTCTTATGTTTAGTTTAACATAATGGTATATTAATAGTCAAGCAAATGAAATATATTATATATAAAGTAATATAGTCACATCAATTAACTTTTCTTCACATAATTGTGTGTGCGATTAACATAATTTTTATACCGAAGTGGAGCGGTAGGAAGGAAAATAAATATGTCAGCATTAACACTGGTAAATTGTAGAGCGCTTGTCGGCACAGCTCTTAAACAATGTAATATAAAAATAGTAGATGGAAAAATACGTGGGATACTACCTCCGGGGGACGCTTATGGCAAAACATATGACGCAAAAAACCGTATTTTTCTGCCCGGTCTTATAGACATACACACACATGGCGCAGTGGGATATAGCTTTGCAACTGCAACAGCGGAGGAGGTTTGCAAAGTGCGCGACTTTTTTGCAAGCTCTGGTGTAACAACATTTCTGCCCACTATCCGTGCGAACGACACAAGCACCATGCTACAGAGTATGAACGCTATCTCACAGGCAAAAAACTCCTATGGCTGTACACAGATATATGGCATAAACCTAGAAGGACCATTTATCAACCCTGTATATGCTGGTAATATGTCAGCAGACCACTGTATGAAATGCAGTTATGCGATATTTAAAGCGCTACAGGACGAGAGTGGTGGCAATGTGCGTATGATAACTATATCCCCAGAGATAGATGGCGCACAGGAGCTGATAAGAAAGCTAGTGCTAGAGGGTGTGCGTGTTTCTATAGGACATAGTGGTGCAGACTACGAGACTGCTGCTGCTGCAATAGAGAGTGGTGCAAAATGTGGCACTCATATCTACCATAGCATGAAACTAATGCGCCCCGCTGCACCTGCGATAACCACTGCACTGCTAGAGAGTGATGTTTTCTGCGAGTATATTTATAACCCAGCAGTGATACACCCAGCAGTAATGCGCCTACTTATAAAAACAAAGGGTGAAAAACGCATAATAGGCATAACAAACAGCGATGTTGACTGTGGTGTAGAGAACTTGACTGAGGATGAAAACATAAAACACAATACATTAACAGCGCTAGAAACTGTTAAGAGCATGATAAAATCTGGCGAGCTTACACTTAACCAAGCTATAGGCTTTTTTACAGAGAACCCAGCAAAACTACTAGGTATATACCACTACAAAGGCTCCATAGACGTGGGCAAAGATGCCGACATGATGATGCTTGATGATGAGCTAAACTTGCTTGGTACATTCTCTTGTGGCGAGCTAGTCTATGCTGCAAACAATGCGACTAGAGGTGCACTATAATGCTGACATATAAAGATGTGCGAGCTAGCAAAAAAATACGTGCATATATAGCAAGACAGGACGATACACTGGACGTGCTGGGCTACACCGAGCATAGTTTTGGGCATGTTACACTGGTGGCAGAAAAAGCTGGCGAGATAATGCTTGCGCTTGGCTACTCTGCGCATGATGCAGAGCTTGCAAAAATAGCAGGATATATGCACGATATAGGCAATGTAATAAACCGCTCTGACCATGCAAACCTAGGTGCTACACTTGCCTTTGGTCTGCTTAATGAGATGGACGCAGAGCCAGACGACATAGCAACTATAATAAGTGCGATAGGCAACCACGACGAGGTAAACGGTGTACCTGTAAACAAGGTGACAGCTGCTGTTATCCTTGCTGACAAAGGTGATGTTCGCCGTAGCAGGGTGCGCACTGTTGAGCATGCTAACTTTGATATACACGACAGGGTAAACTATGCTGTTGAGCACTCTACTAGCTATGTAGAGGACAGCTCTTTTGTGCTCAAACTGCGTATTGACACAGAAATATGTACTGTTATGGACTATTTCGAGATTTTCCTAAACCGCATGGCTTTTTCCAGACGAGCAGCGCAAATGTTGGGGCTGGAATTTAGGCTGATAATAAATGACCATGTGCTAGTGTAGCACAGCAACGAAACGGAGATTTTGCATATGAGTAAAATTGACACGCTAGCTAGCGAGCTTGGCGCAAATTCTATAAAATATCTGCTTGATGTTCCGCTAAAGAGATATAACACTTTTGGCGTGGGTGGCAGTGCGTGCATACTTATCACCCCAGAGGATACACAGCAAATACAAAAATCTGTGGAGCTATGCAAGGCACACTGTGGCGACTACTTTGTGCTTGGTAGGGGGTCTAACCTGCTCATTAGTGATAGCGGTATCTGCTGTCCTGTTATACTAATCAGCGATAATCTAAGTGATATCAGCATAGACAGTGGCAACATAATAACTGTGTCTGCTGGTACTAAGCTATCTGCATTGTGCAAGTTTGCTCGTGATAATAAACTATCTGGGCTGGAGTTTGCATACGGTATACCGGGCACAGTTGGTGGTGGCGTGTATATGAATGCTGGTGCATATGGTGGTGAGCTACGTGACGTTATACTATCTGTAGATTACATTAGTGATGACGGAGAAATTATTACACTAAGTAATAGCGAGCTAGACTTTAGCTATAGACACAGCTTTTTTTGTGGCAAAAAACACATTATACTCTCTGCTAGGCTGGGGCTAAGGTATGGTGACAAAGATAGCATATCCGAGAAAATGAGCGATGTTATGGCACGTAGGAAAGACAAGCAACCACTGGAATACGGTAGTGCTGGTAGCACATTCAAGCGGCCAGAGGGTGCATTTGCTGGTGCGTTGATAGAGCAATGTGGGCTAAAGGGTGCACGCATTGGTGGCGCTATGGTTAGCGAGAAACATGCTGGATTTATAATAAACTACGACAATGCCACTGCTACAGATATAGAACAGCTTATAGAAAAAGTACAGTCTGTTGTAAAGTCGGAAACAGGCTACACACTAGAAACCGAAGTGCTAAGAATTGGTGGCACTGGGTAAATATCACAGACGAAATGGGCGTATTATATGGCTGAAAAACTTTCATACACCTCCGTGCTCAAGCAGGAGATTTTATCAAACAAAAGGTGGCGTACCACGTTTAAGAAACAGCTGATTTTTGGTGTGCTGTCGTTTGCACAGCACTTTGATTATCACAATATCACGCTATCTACAAAAGACACAAAGACTGCACATTTTTTTGTAGACTTTGTGCCCCAAATAATACCGCTGGTCGGCTCTATTACTACAACAGAGACCCCGTCCGGTGGTAGTGTTACGTATACCGTTACTGTGGATAGTGAGCCAGACAGGCGCAACCTGCTCAATTACTATGCTATGCTATACCCCGAGGGTGTTACGTTTGACCTACTAGGTGGCGACGAGGGCACAGCTGCGTATATTGCTGGTGCTTTCCTTGCCTGTGGTAGCATTAGCGACCCAGAAAAATGCTATCACCTAGAGTTTAATATAACAAGGCAGAATATGATAACCCACCTAAAAGACATGCTGTGCGACCTAGGCTTCAGCCCTGGCAGGGTAGAGCGACGTGGTGCGGTTATGCTATATTTCCACGATAGCCAGCAGATAGAGGACGTGCTAGCACTAATAGGTAGCTCGAAGATAGCACTGGAGCTTATGGGTGTTAAGATAATAAAAGAGCGTAGAGCACTGGCGAACAGGCTATCTAACTGTGACACAGCAAATATAGAGAAAACAGTTATAGCAGCATCTACCCAGCAAAAAGCTATTCGCACCGTGCTAGAAACACTGGGCGAGAACGCACTGCCAGAGGATTTGCGTGTTATTGCACTGCTCAGGCTAGAAAACCCAGAGCTATCTCTGCGTGACCTAGGAGCTATGCTTGACCCACCACTCTCACGCTCTGGTGTCAACCATAGGCTACAGCGTATTATTAAGCTTGCAAATAGCTAAACTATATATTACATAAAACAAGGAGCGACAAAATGAGCGAGAAAGTAATTATAAAGTTGCACAATATCGCCGTGGAGTACAACGGAGAACGAATTCTACATAACATTAACCTAGATATTATGGACAAGGAGTTTATGACTTTTCTGGGGCCATCTGGCTGTGGAAAGACAACCACCTTGCGTATTATCGGTGGTTTTGTAGAGCCGATAGAGGGCGAAGTTTTCTTTGAGGGTAGCGTAATAAACAAACTACCCCCACACAAAAGACAGGTTAATACCGTGTTTCAGCGATATGCACTTTTCCCACACCTTAATGTATACGAGAATATCGAGTTTGGGCTAAAAATAAGCAAACTACCAGAAAAAGAGCGCCACGCACGTGTTATGGAGGCACTGGAGCTTGTAAATCTGAAAAACTTTGAGAAACGTAATATAAACAACCTATCCGGTGGACAGCAACAGCGTGTAGCTATAGCACGTGCTATAGTGAACAGGCCAAAAGTATTGCTACTGGACGAGCCACTGGGTGCGTTAGACCTTAAACTGCGTAAGGAAATGCAGACAGAGCTAAAGCGTATACAGCAGAGTCTTGGTATTACATTTATATATGTAACCCACGACCAAGAAGAAGCACTGACTATGTCCGACAGGGTTGTGGTTATGAAAGACGGTGACATACTACAGATAGGCACACCACAGGATATATATAACGAGCCTACCAACGCATTTGTCGCAGACTTTATAGGCGAGAGCAATATAATAGACGGGCTGATGCATAAGGATTATATGGTTGAGTTTGCTAATGATTATTTTGACTGCGTAGATAAAGGCTTTCAGCCTATGGAGCAAGTGCAGGTGGTTATCCGCCCAGAGGATTTGCGAATGGTGCCCACAGAGGGTGCAAAGCTCACTGGACTTGTGGACACAGTGGTATTCAAGGGTGTGCATTATGAGATAATGGTAAACTCGCTAGGCTATACTTGGATGATACACTCTACACAGTCCGTGGAGGTAGGCACGCTTATCGGTATGGCTGTTGCGCCAGAGGATATACATATCATGAAAAAGATGGTGGAGGTGTAGTAAATGAAGAAATTTTCATTCGCCTGTATGCCATATATTTTTTGGTCACTGATATTTGTCATTGTACCACTGGGAATAATGGCGTTCTTTGCTTTTACCACTGCTGACGGTAACTGGACACTGGAAAACATCTCACGTGTTTCTATTTATACGCCAGTACTGTTGCGCTCTATATGGCTGGCACTGGTAGCCACTGTGGTCTGTCTTGTAGTTGGCTATCCACTTGCTTTTTTTATGAGCCGTATGCGTGTTTCTGACCAACGCACAGTAGTTATGCTACTTATGCTACCCATGTGGATAAACTTCCTACTGCGTACATATGCGTGGATGACACTGCTAGAGAACAATGGCATAATAAACTCGGTGATAACTGCCATGGGCTTTGAGCCACTGCGTATGATAAACACACAGGGTGCTGTGGTGCTGGGTATGGTCTATAACTACCTGCCATTTATGATATTGCCACTATATTCTGTTATGACAAAGATTGATAAAAACGTGCTAGAGGCAGCTGCTGACCTTGGTGCTAATGGCTTTAACTCTTTTGCACGCGTGGTGCTCCCCCTCAGTGTACCTGGTATAACTACTGGTGTTACTATGGTTTTTGTGCCTGCTATTAGCACCTTTATCATCTCTCGTATGCTCGGTGGTGGTATGAACATGCTCATCGGCGACCTTATAGATTCTCAGTTTCTTGGCAATAGCTACAACCCTAATCTGGGTGCGGCTATTTCACTGGTGCTCATGGCATTTATACTGCTGTTTATGAGCATACTAAACCAGTTTGAGGACAACGACGAGAAAGGCGGTATGATAGTATGATGAAAAAGAAACTATACTCACGTCTATATGTTGGACTTGTGCTCGCATTTCTATATCTACCTATATTAGTGCTTATCGCTTTTAGCTTTAATGAGAGCAAGTCACGTTCAAACTGGACAGGCTTTTCACTGCGCTGGTATGTGGAGCTTTTCCAGAACGAGCTAATTATAAATTCACTGATAAACACTGTTATTGTGGCTGTTATTTCTTCTATACTAGCTACAATACTGGGTACAGCGGCGGCTATGGGTATTTTTGCTATACGTCGCAAATGGTTCCGCTCTGCTATAATGAATGTAACCTATATGCCAATACTAAACCCTGAAATAGTAATGGGTGTGTCGCTATTGCTACTATTTGTTTTTGCAAATGATACACTAAATATCCCCATACAGCTAGGGTATGTCACGCTAGTAATAGCACACGTTACGTTCTGTACGCCATATGTTATACTAAACGTGCTACCTAAGCTCCGACAGATGGATAGCCATATTTATGAGGCTGCTATGGACCTAGGCTGTAGCCCCACACTAGCTTTCCAAAAAGTTATTATCCCAGAGATAAGCCCTGGCATACTAACAGGCTTTTTGATGGCTCTCACCTACTCCATAGATGACTTTATCATATCTTACTTTGTTAGCAGTGCGGCAACACAGACACTGCCTGTAACAATAGGCGCAATGGTCCGCAAGCGTATCAGCCCAGAGATAAACGCACTCTCTGCCATAATATTTGTAGTAGTACTGACTGCGCTACTTATAATAAACTACATCAGCGCAAAAAAAGAACGCCAACTCACTACAAAAGTAGGGGAGGTAGCGTAGATGAATAAAATTATAAGAATATTTGCCATTGTAATGGTTATGTTTATCACCATGCCCACCATAACAGCACAGGCGTATTATGAGCTTGAGGGTGAGTATGATATGGAGTACTACAGCAAGTTTAGTGACGATGACATAACGCTGAATATATACAACTGGGGCGAGTATATCTCCGACGGTGCCGATGACACGCTTGATGTAAACAAGGCATTCGAGGAGCTAACAGGTATTGATGTAGTTTATTCTACATTTGACACAAACGAAACGTTATACGCAAAGCTGATGACTGGTGGCAGTAGCTATGATATTGTTATTCCGTCCGACTATATGATTGGCAGGATGATACAGGACGAGCTAATACAGCCTGTAAATCTAGATAATATACCGAATTTTGAGTATATTAATGACAGCTATAAAAACCCCAGCTATGACCCGCAAAACCTGTACTCTGTGCCATATACTTGGGGCACAGTTGGTCTTATCTATAACACTACCATGGTGGACCCAAACGATGCTATGGACACATGGACAGTTATGTGGAGCGAGGCTTACCGTGGCAATGTGTTGATGTTTGGTAACTCCAAAGATGCTTTTGGCATTGCGTTCAAGGTGCTAGGAATGCCCATAAATGCACAGAGTGAGGAACAACTAAACGAGGCAACAGAGCTACTAAAGCAACAGAAAAACATTATACAGGGCTATGTAATGGACGAGATTTTTGACAAAATGATAGGTGGCGAGGCAGCAATGGCACCCTACTATGCTGGCGATGCCCTTACCATGATAGACGAGAACCCAGACCTTGCATTTGTTGTCCCAAAAGAGGGTAGTAATATATTCACCGATGCCATGTGCATACCCACTGTTGCCACTAATAAAGAGGCTGCTGAGATGTACATTAACTTTATGCTAGAGCCAGAGGTTGGTGTTGCCAATATAGACTACATAGGCTACTCCACACCCAATGACAAGGTGTATGAGCTACTGGACGAGGAAACGCGTAGCAACCCAGTGGCATACCCAGATGCAGAGCTACTGGCAAACTGCGAATATTATGAACACACAAGCGCCGAGATGGCAAAACTGATGGATGAAAAATGGATAGAAGTGCTTAGCTCCGATGAGGTATATAACGAACTATTAATGCCGATGGTATTAGTAGCCTGCTTGCTAATCAGCGTATCACTTAATGTTTTTCGTGCTGTGCGTAAAAAGCGTGACAGCAAGTAATGGAAGGATATGAAATGGATAAAACACAACAATCAAACATACTGGGCACAGAGCCTGTAAAAAAACTGCTAATTAAGCTTGCGATACCTGCTATCACTGCACAGCTAGTGAATATGCTGTATACACTGGTAGATAGGGTGTATATCGGCAGGATAGAGGGAGTGGGCACACAGGCGCTAACTGGTGTTGGTGTAACTATGCCTATTATTATGATAATATCTGCATTTAGTGCACTTATTGGTATGGGTGGCGCACCACGCGCTGCTATAAAAATGGGTGAGCAAGATGTAAAAGGTGCAGAAAAAATCTTGGGTAACTGTTTTACAACTTTACTATGTATTTCTGTAGCACTGACAATATTCTTTCTTATTTTTGGCGAGTCATTGCTATATACATTCGGTGCTAGCGAATACACTATACCATATGCAATAGAATATCTAAATATATATGTTATCGGAACTATATTTGTACAGTTCGCACTTGGTCTTAACCCATTTATATCCACACAGGGCTTTGCAAAAATAAGCATGCTGACTGTAGTTATAGGTGCTGTTACAAACATAGTGCTAGACCCAATATTTATCTTTGTTTTTGATATGGGCGTTAGCGGTGCGGCACTTGCTACTATACTTTCACAGGCTATATCTGCTACGTGGGTGCTACTGTTCTTATTTGGTAAAAAGACTACGCTAAAAATCAGGCGTGAGAATATGGCGATAAAAGCTAGTGTAATCCTGCCTGTACTCGCACTTGGTGTTTCACCATTCATCATGCAGTCCACAGAGAGCATACTAAACATTACTTTCAACTCCTCGTTACAGACTTATGGTGGTGACATTGCCGTTGGTGCTATGACAATTTGCTCTAGCATAATGATGTTTATCATGCTACCCACCACGGGTATATCACAGGGAGCACAGCCCATAACTAGCTACAACTATGGTGCACGCAACCCAGAGCGTGTTAGAGAGAGTTTTAGGCTACTGCGAAACTCTGTACTGACTTATGTTACAGTATTTTGGCTTGCGCTGATGATTGTGCCACAGTTCTTTGCTGGGATATTCTCCCCAGATGCAGAGCTTGTCGAGTACACTGCTTGGGCGCTACGTATTTATCTTTTTGGTGCATTTATGTTTGGTATCCAGCTTGCTTGCCAGCAGACACTGGTATCTCTTGGTCAGGCGAAGCTGTCTATGTTCCTTGCGCTACTACGTAAGGTTATTTTGCTAATACCACTTATTCTGATAATCCCTCAGTTCCTACCTGCTGAGTACAAGGTACTGGGCGTTTTGATTGCAGAGCCTATATCTGACATTATCGCAGCTAGTATCACAGGTATACTGTTCAAGTTCCGTTTTAACAAATTGATGGGGCAGATGACACCAACAGATGCACAAAACAATTGAGTAAATCTCCGAATATATTGTTCACTTTACAGCCTAAGAGATAAATATGACACTTGTTTTTGTAATGTTTTGTACAATTTTTGCTATAATTGTAAATTTCTTTCAAAAACACTTGTATTTACGCCTACTATGTGGTAGAATAACGAGGAACCATTGCTAGGACTAGTGTTCTACGCAATAATATAATTTGGAGGTGTCCTGGTGGGTATAGTTGAAATCATAGGTGCTGTACTGATGATTCTTGTTAGCATCATCATTATCGCTATTGTTTCAGTGCAAGATCCTAAAGGCGATGGGCTTTCTGCACTTGCAGGTGGCGGCTCATCTTTTCTAAATGGCAACAACGACCGTTCTATAGATGCTACATTAAATAAAATTACTAAAATTTCTACAGTAGCGTTCTTTCTTTTGACAATAGTTGTGTATGTTTTTGCTGTTTAAGCACAAATCAAAAAGTTCAACCGCTCTTGGATTATTCTAAGGGCGGTTGTTATGTTTGTACACATTATGTGTACACATAGCTTGATTGGACAGCGCACTGCACTCCGACTACTCTGCTCACTTGTGGGTGTGAGGTGGCCAAAAGGCTTTGTTTACGGGGATTTATCCTTAAGTAAAAGCCAGTGGGAAAATGAAATGACTACTATTTGACTACTAAAAAATAAAAAGTTGATTGCTGCGTAATGCAGTTTTCAGTGTATAATTTATTATACATTATATATTTGTGCCCGTGGCGAAGCTGGATATCGCATCTGACTCCGACTCAGAAGAACACCGGTTCGAGTCCGGTCGGGCATACCAAAATCCAACCAATTTGCGGTTGGATTTTTATTTTTTTGTGGTATAATAAGGTGTATAATATTAATAATAAGAGAGATGTGATAAAAATG
>CAYJFF010000001.1:64183-114634 GCA_964369345.1 uncultured Oscillospiraceae bacterium | reverse complement strand
TATATTCGGCGAGCCGCCGCTGGCATTGCCGATATAATTTGTACAGAGTGATAATAACATCTCGTGTGGGCAAGTTTGTAGTGTAGATTATCTATTATTCGGCGAAGTCACCCAAAAGTTTTACTCAATTTTTTTCAAAAAATTGCGGTACTTAGGCAGAGCCTAAGTCGTTTTCCTCAGAAAACGAAATGCCCCTGCCTTGCAAGGCTTTTTTTGCTTCACTTTTTGAAGAAAAAAAGTGACATATCCTACTTGCAACCGAGAAATATTATATTTTGTTGGTGATGTGGGCGGTGAGTCGACTTGGCACTACTAATAGCAATTTTTGCTTTTTCACGTACTAAGTTACAGGCAGACTGTGGAGCTACTGTTAGTTTCTTCGTTGTTTTAGCTTGCTGTACGGTAGTTTGTAGGTATATGGAATATTTATATTCGGCGAAGTCACCCACTATAATTTACTACATAAAAACAAACTTCCACTATCAATTTTTTTGATAGTGGAAGTTTGTTTTTTTACTGACACCTCTCTATATTGTGAGGGGTGTTTTGTGATATCTAGTTTCTCACACTTATTCTTGTTCTTGCCAGTTAGCGGGGTACACGGTATAGAAATAACGTGCTTTTCCGTTACGGCTCCTGAAATGAATGTGACTGCCTTTTGGGATATAGATAACATCACCTGCATTACCTGTGACAACTCTGCCATCGATAACAATCTCTAGTGTACCCTCGATAACATAGTCATATTCATCATAAGTAAGTGTCCACTCGAAAGATGTGTTGTCTACCTCCATAATACCAGCACCCATACGTGGGGCTTCTTCTAGTGTTACAAGGTCTTTTAGCGCTACACCGTCTTGCTCAAAACGCTCGCATTTTACGGTAGAGCTCTTAATGGAGATGATACCACTAGGGTCTACATGCTTTTCAAAATCGGGCTTGGGCGCACACTGTGTTTGCTCAAGCACTTTTTTTACAATATCGGCGATTAGTTGTTCACTTACGTTCATGTATTACTCTCCTTTTGCTGCTGCTTTTTTGTTGCTGTCATTTATTTTAGCAAGTAGTTTTGGAGCTAGTACGTTTGCAAGGATAAGAGCTGTTATACCAGCTGTTAGTTTACCAACAACAACAGGGAAAACCATCTCTTGGTTTGCACCAGCTGTAAAGCCTAGGTGGTCACCAAATACGAAAGCTGCAGAAACTGCAAAAGCAACGTTTAGTAGTTTGCCTTTTGGGTTCATCTTGTCCATGATGTTGAATGTAGCGATGTTGTTTGCAAGTGTAGCAACTAGACCAGCAGAAGCTTCTTCGTTCATGCCCATTGATTTACCAACTTTCTCAAGAGCCTTACCAAATGTTTTAGTTATCCACTTAACCATTGGGAAAGCACCGATAAGAACGATACCTATCTGTCCACAAGTTAGCAAACCAGAGTTTAGTGGTGTTAGACCAGATGCTGGGTCAGGTGTAGACATGATGCTGAATAGAGGGAACATAATGCCTGTGATTTGTTGGAAAACAGCGATAGCTGTAAGTACTGTGATAGTAACAGTAACGCCTGTACCAAATTTGCTAAATCCAGAAATCATTTTTGCAGGAGCAAACCATAGGCCTATGGAGATTAGCGCTGCAATGATGATAACAGGGATTAGGTTGATAAGTATTGTAAGTATGTCAATTTTATAAGGTGTCATGTTCATAACTAGACCACCAGCTATACAGCCTAGAGGGATAGTTATCATACCAGCAAGGATACCAGCGCCAAGATATGGACGGTCCTCTTTTTTTAGTATGCCAAGCGCTACTGGGATTGTGAACACGATAGTAGGACCCATCATAGCACCTAGGATAAGACCAGCAAAGTTACCGATAGTTTCGTTCTCTGCAAGCTCCATAGCCAGTGGATAGCCACCCATGTCGTTTGCAAGCAGTGTAGTAGCAAACATAGCAGGGTCAGCACCTACAAGGCCATATATAGGAACAAGTAGAGGTTTAAGTATTATAGCAAGTACAGGAGCTGCCGCAACAACACCGGCCATAGCTACTGCCAAGGAACCGATAGCTGCAAAGCCCTCATCAAAAGCTTCGCCATAACCTTTTTTGTTACCGCGGATTTTGTCAACAGCACCAACTATCATAAATATCATCATGATAAGTAGTATGATACCGTTAATGGATATACCCTCTATCCAAGCAGAAAGACTGGATGTAAAAACTTCCACATTTGTGATTTCCTGAATAAGTTCATCAAACATAAATTATTTCCTCCAAAATTTTATTTATAGTAGGGAATCGAACACCTTAGGGTCTGGGCGTGGAATAACTACGCTGTTAACCAGCAAGTCAGTCTGTGAGGTAGCAGCAGATACTGCCGCTTTCACATCGCCTACATCTCCGCAGAGTGTTACAAAACCTTTACCACCTATTGCAAAGCCAATTCTTACCTCTATCAAAGTAATATTAGCAGCCTTTGCGGCTATATCTGCCGCTACTATTGCAGATGCTACGGAGTAGTACTCCAAAACACCTATAGCGCCATTTTTTTCGACAGTATTTGTCATAGAAATAGCTGGGATTAGCTGTGGGTGTACGCTAGGGATAATCAGGCTATCCACCAAATTATGCTCGCTACGGTTTTCGCCCTCTTTCATAGCCACTTTCACATCACCTGTATCACCACAAATGATAACTACATATTTACCAGGGCAAATAGTAGAACAACGTATGATGTCCACACTTGCGGCTTTCACCATGTAGTCGGCAACCTCTACACCCTTAGCAATGCTGTTTAGCTCTATCATGCCTATTGCCTTAGCCATATCAGATACCCTCCTTTGCGCTGATAATAATAGATTTGTCTGTGACTGCGCTTACTACACCTGCTATGCTAGCGTGTAGATTTGCCCCCAAAGAATTTTCTGGTATTGTTGCTATTAGTTGCCCAAGCACCACTGTGTCACCAACGGATACTACAGGCTGTGATGGTTTGCCTATATGCTGTGATAACGGTAACTCTACGCACGTTGTATCTAGCCTTACTGTTTCTTTTGCGTGTTTTGCGTAATACTTAGATAGCCCCAAACGTGCAACTAGGCGCGTAGTTGGGATTTTGCTGTTGTCCACTGTGCTAAGTGCCTGTGGCTCTGCAAGTTTTGGTACATCTATGGCACGCTCTCTCAGTAGCTGTTTTGCAAAGATATTAACCTTGCGTGGTGACAGCCCCATAGGACATGCAAACATTTCGCAAATACCACACTCACAGCAGTTAGCAGCATCTCCAAATGCTCTTGTAAACTCACTGTTATCGCTTATGCTATCAACTCTGTGTAGGTTTCTCATTACAAGATGTGGCCGTATAGTATGCCCTATTTGGTAACGTGGACATAGGTCGGTGCACATCCTGCACTGTATACAGGCACTGCGTGTTTGGTGCTTGATGCTAGATAGCGGTAGGTTGTTCCTCTTAAACAAGTAGTGGTCCTTTGGCAATACAATGATATTACCACTAACTTTTTTTACTACCTCTTTTTTTATCTGCTCACTATCTGTCACACATTTACCCATCATTGGGCCACCGAGTATTATTCGGTAGTCATCTATTTTGGGCACTGCCTGTGCTATGCAGTCTGTAATAGGTGTACCCAGTGGTACATCTAGCATTATAGTGTTTTCTACCTCGCCAACAACTGATAGTAGCTTGCGTGTCACAGATTTGCCATCTATTGCATTATACACACCCAGCAGTGTGCCAACATTACTAACTACTGCACCCACTGCCAGTGGAATACCACGCTCAGGGACTGACCTACCTGTAACTTGCTGTACAATTATTTGTTCGTCGCCAGCAGGGTAATATGATTTCATCAAGAAAAGCTCTATACTAGCACCAGATTTTGAAATAGCATCTTTTAGAGCTGATATCTCTGGCTGATACTTTTCTTTTATGGCAATAACTGTACGGCTAGCACCCAGATGTGCCGCAGTTGCAACTATAGCTACCACTAGCTTATCTGCATATTCGCGACAGATATACTTATCAGTTTCTATAAGTGGCTCGCACTCTGCTGCGTTTATGATAAAGTACTCTGCCTTTGCATTTAGCTTGATATGAGTGGGAAAGCCCGCACCGCCTGCACCTACTATACCCGCATCTTTGACTAGCTCTACCAAATTCATAATGGTTATCACCACCTTTTATAGCTTGTTATCAAATTCCATATCGTCTACTATACCAACTACTGTAGCATCTACTGGTGTGGCAGGGTCGCCCACTGCACCACGTGCAGAGCTACCGCCGACAACTATCACTGTCTCGCCTATACCAGCACCTATGGTGTCGGCTGCTACTATTGGCTCGCACTGTTTGTCTTTGTCCAGTATATCTATGGGGCGTAGCAATAATAGCTTAAGCCCCGATAGTCGGTCGTCTTTGCGTGTTGCCCAAACATTGCCTATTACTTTTGCTATTCTCATACTTTACCTCCACCACTACGTGCTATGCTTATATTATGTTTTTGCGCATAATCTTTGGCAAGGTCGGTTACAATTGTCTTTTCGCCAATAGCAATATCTGTTATGCCGCTATCAAGCCTTAGCTTTGTTAGTGCTTGCTCGGTTAGTACTTTTCTCTCAAAAGTCAGTGCAACACTTGGCGCACAAACGCTTGGTGTACAAAAACTTGGTGTTTCTGCGTTTTGTGAGAGCATTGCATACAGTGCTGGCTGGCTCTCTGCTACTGTTAGTCCACTGTTTTTAAGGAACTCTAGGTATCCATTGAACTGGCTATAGTAGTTTTTGTTTGCTGTTTCTTTGTAACTATATAGTTCTATGTCATCCACAGTAGTGTATAGCGATACGCCCTGCATTATTGCTGTTCTCACAAGTTTTGTTGCTGGTGTTGTGGTACACCCCAGTGCTATTTCCACAAGTGCATCTATAGTCAGGTTCTTTATATATATGCTCTGTGTGGTCAGGGTGGGTGTATTGGCACAGTTTTGCATATCTAAAACCAGCAAGTCATCGTTGTTGGTACACACAGTACTTTTTGCTGTTTCTTCCAACACACGCTTTATTATTTGCTGTATTAGTTCTTCCTTGCTCAAACTATATTGCCCCCTTTACTCTTATATTTACTATACGCAGTTAATAGCTATGCCTGTTGGGGTTACTAAAAATGGGTTGGTAGGCTTTACTGTTTTTACCCCTGTCTCGCGCTCTATAATATCCTCTATACCAGTCAGGCAACAAGTGCCACCGCAGAGATAAATTGTATCTATCTCATCTTTATTAATATATCGGTCTATTATGGTAGCCATTTTCTGCACTACAGGTCTAACAATCGGCAGTATTTCTTTGTGCCTTTTATAGTCCTGTTTTATCTGCTCTGCCTGTGTAAATGATATGTGGTAGTTGCCGGCAAGCACCAGTGATAAATGTGTGCCACCTGTGGGTTCGTCCTCTATCTGTACTACCTTGCCATCTTGTATAACAGCAAGCCCAGTAGTGCCACCACCGATATCTACAACAACACCATTTGCTATTTTATATATGGAGTTTGCAGCACTAGGCTCGTCTAGCACGGCTACAACGTCCATTCCTGCACCCTCTGCTATATACTGGTGTGTAGTAACACTGCTCTCTGTGCCTGCTGGCATTGCTATAGCACATTTTACAAGCTCTATACCCAGTCGCTGTTCTAGCTTTGCTTTTAGCTCTTTTACTATAGTTAGCGCACCGTAGTAGTCCACCACAACACCATCACGTAGCACATCGGCTGATTTTTTCTCTACTGCCAGTGGGTTGTTGTCGCTATCTAGCACCACCATAACTATATATGCTGTGCCCAAATCCAGCCCTACTTTTACATTGTTGCTAGATGGTTTGATGGTGTTTTTCTCTGCTGCTGCCACACGCTCCATATAGCTATCTACATTTTGGAAGTCCATCGTACTCACCTCCCACATACTATTTTATTATTTTGCCCAGTGTAAATCCTTTTACCATAGCAGAGTTTGCCTCATCAAAGTCTATGTGCATTCGGTCGCAAAAAGAGCTAGATACGCGAACTAGCACATCTCTGAACAGCACAGGTCGCTCTGTAATAACCTCTACACTTACCAAATCTTTATCAGCAAGACCAAGGTTTTTTGCTGTGTTTGGTGTAATGTGTACATGGCGTGATGCAACTATAACGCCCTCGGGGATAGTTATGCTACCACAACGCCCCTCGATAGTTATGCTACCGCTACCGTCCACATCACCAGACTCTCTCAGTGGTGCAGTGACACCCAGTGCTATGCTATCGCTGATGGATAACTCCACCTGTGTAGCAGTGCGCACAGGCCCCAGTACAGCCACACGCTCCATTCTGCCTTTTTTGCCTATGAGCGTTACTCGTTCCTCGGACAAAAACTGCCCAGGTTGCGATAGCTCACGTATTGGCGTAAGGCTTGTGCCTTTTCCAAACAAAATATCATAGTCTGCCTGTGATAGATGCACATGCTTTGCAGATACTTCTACCTGTATAAGACTTGCATTTATAAGCGCTTGTGATACTTTGCTCGCTATTTTTTGTAAAATTATATCATTCATTTGTACTCACCTGCCAAATACATACAGCCTATAAGGTGCATACAGCTAGATAGCCTATTTAGCTCTGTGACTATATCTCCACGAATATACTTACCATTTTCATAAAAAGCATCTACAGCAGATATTTCCACTTCTCTCACCATTGCACGTATCCTGTTAATAAACGCATATTCCTCGCCCATGCCATACTCTGGTAGCAATAGTTGCTTGATGTTATAGTATTTCATAGGGTCGTGTGAACGTTTGTGGATTTCCTCACGGGTCATTCCCAGAATAACTTCGTTTGTGTATGGCAAATCCAGTACTTCGCTACGCATAATAAGTGTACAAACACGCATTATATCGCCAAGGTCGCCCACAAGTTTCTCCCTGCCAGCGGTCTTTGCTATCTGTGCTTGTGTTAGCACTATTTCTGCTTCTAGCCTGTCTAGCTTGCCCCTAAATGCTATGCGTGGGTGGTTTTTTGGGACTAGCTTGTTGCCAAAAATATGTGTCATATGCTCTGGCTTTTCGCTATAGAAAGCACCTGTTACATAGTCTATAAATTTTGGCTGTGCGCCTGTTGGTACTGGCTGTTCTGTGCTTTTTTCTGCCACTACATCAGGCTTTTTTTGCTCGTCCCTCTCTGTTAATAGCTTTATCTTGCGCTGTTGCAGATACTCCCTAGCTGCTGGAGATAGTATCTTGCCTGATGGTAGAGTGTATTCAGTTATTTCCGACGATTTTAGTTCTATTCTTAATATAGCTTCTGTAACTACCTTCAAACTTTTTACCTCCTCCACTAATTATATTTTTGTTGGTGGTAGATGCTGTTTACAAACTACCACCAACGCTATTTAGTTTATGGAAGCAAAGCCTCTACCTCGCCATGTGGGCGTGGGATAACGTGTATGGATACTAGCTCGCCTACACGCTCTGCTGCTGCCGCACCTGCATCTGTTGCAGCTTTTACTGCACCTACATCGCCACGTACCATAACAGTAACAAGACCGCCACCTACGTGCTCTTTACCAATAACTGTAACATTTGCAGCTTTTACCATTGCATCTGCTGCCTCTATTGATGCTACCAAACCTTTAGTTTCTATCATTCCTAGTGCTTGCATTGTTGCCATAATACTGTCCTCCTGATATGTGTTTATTATTTAGCTGATGGTAGTAGAGCCTCAACTTCTTCGTGTGGGCGTGGGATAACGTGTATGGATACTAGCTCGCCTACACGCTCTGCTGCTGCCGCACCTGCATCTGTTGCAGCTTTTACTGCACCTACATCGCCACGTACCATAACAGTAACAAGACCGCCACCTACGTGCTCTTTACCAATAACTGTAACATTTGCAGCTTTTACCATTGCATCTGCTGCCTCTATTGATGCTACCAAACCTTTAGTTTCTATCATTCCTAGTGCTTGCATTGTTGCCATAATTATCTCTCCTCATCATTTGTTTTGTAGTTTTTCTACTATCATACGGACAATTTCATCAATGGATATATCATCAAGTGGTGCAGATGTATCACACAGACCATCTTTGCAAGCTGGTATATCGGCTCTTATCTCGTCTAGCTCTTTTATACCATATGCTACTTTTTTTACATTGATGAGGTTTAGCGGGCCCACGTTATCTGCTGTGGAACTGCCACCCAAACTACCACAACCAAGTGTGAAAGAGGGGAGTAGCCCAGTAGTAGCACCCACACCACCAAGTGCGCTAGCAGTGTTCACACATATGCGTGATGCTGGTATACGCTTGGAGAAATACTCTACCATTTCGTCGTTTTGTGTATGGATAGCAAATGTGTGTCCAGCACCCTCATAGTGTAGGATAACAGTGCATATATCACAAACGTCTTTGTAGTCCTTACCTGTGAAAAAAGCAAGTATAGGAGCTAGCTTCTCGTTAGAGTAAGTGTGTCCACGCCCTACGCCGTCTTCTCTTGCTACTAGCACTCTGCGGTCGGCAGGTATTTGTAGCCCAGCAAGTTTGGCTATAGTTTGTACATCTCTGCCCACTATCTCGGGGTTCATAGTGCCATTAGCGCGCAGTATAAATGCACTTAGTTTCTTGCTTTCTTCGTCACTTAAGAAATATGCACCTTGTTTTATCATCTCGGCTTTTACTATTTCCTGCATATCTTCTTCGCAGATAACAGATTGCTCGGACGCACAAATTGTGCCATTGTCAAAAGTCTTAGAGTCCATTATGCGCTTAACAGCAAGTGGGATATCGGCTGTACGCTCTATGAAAGCAGGTGCATTACCAGGACCAACACCGATAGCCGGTGTGCCAGATGAATATGCCGCACGCACCATAGCAGAGCCACCAGTTGCGAGTATTAGTGCTGTGTCCTTGTGTTTCATCAGACCATCTATTGCCTGCATGGTGGGTATTGTGATACAACCAACTAGGTTTTCATCTCCGCCTGCCTCTGCTATAGCTTGACGTATTACTTTTACTGTTTCCAGTATACATCTAAGTGCCGCAGGGTGTGGGGAAAACACAATAGCATTACCAGATTTTATTGCAATGATGGACTTGTATAGTGTTGTGGAAGTAGGGTTTGTAGATGGTATGATACCAGCTATTACCCCAACTGGCACGGCAATGGTTTTTACTCTAGCCTTGTCATCACGGTCTATCTCGCCTATGGCTTTTACGTCTTTTATAGCGTCGTATACGCCTTGGCTTGCAAACACGTTCTTTATTACTTTATCAGCAACTATGCCAAACCCAGTGTCCTCGTGCGCCATCTGTGCTAGACGCTGTGCATTGCGTACACCAGCCTGTGCTATGTGCTTTGCTATCCTGTCTATCTGCTCTGCAGACATCTGAGATAGGTTTGCTTGTGCTTTTTTTGCACTGGTAACTAGCTCACGTACTTCTTGTACGGATAATAAATCTTTGTCTATTAACTGCACCCATTACCCCCCTTTCTGTTTTTCTAGTATTTGTGTAATAAGAATATCTTTTTTTGCATCTCGTATAGCTTGCTTATCCATACCTATTTCTGGGATACTTCTAGCAAGTTTACGCAGACTAGCAACTGTCATTTCGCCCAGGCTCTGCTCTGTATAGCTCTCTGTCACAGCTGGCACTTCTACTACTGCTATAGCTGTTTCCTGTACTGGTGTTTCTGCTACAACAGTTTCTGTAACTGGTGGTGTTTCTGGTGCTTTTATTGGTGCTACTTTCTTGCTTTTTAGCACATTACCTATATCGTTATGTGGTCTAGCTATAACGTGTACACTTACAAGGTCGCCAACACGCTCTGCTGCTGCGGCACCTGCGTCCACTGCAGCTTTTACTGCACCCACATCACCCTCTACAAACACTGTAACCAGTGCGCCACCTACTTTTTCTCGTGAAAGAAGCTTGACATTTGCCGCTTTTAACATAGCGTCAGCAGCTTCAATAGCCGCCACAAAGCCTCTGGTTTCTATCATTCCTAAGGCATTCATAGCTTAACCCCCTATTTTCTATTATTAATTGCTATTATGCAATTGGGTTTTCAGCTACAAATTCCACAGCTGCAGCAAAAGCATCACAAGCTGCTTTACAAGCAGACTGGCTACCTGTTAGTAGTGCGCCACCAAAGTTAGTTTCTGATGGTGGTGCAAATAGTGCACACATTTTTACATCAGCAGCTTTTAGTGCAGCATCAACAGCGTACATAGCCTCTAGTGGTGGTGCTATTAGATAAGCAAGTGCCTCGCCCTCTGTTATGCCAGCAGTTGCAGACATATAGGAGCCTGTACGTGAAATACAGTGCGCGTAATAAGCAATGCTATCGTCATCATTAGCGGAGATAAAGTGTGCAACATTCTCTATAGTATCTACACAAGCTTCTAGTCCACTTTTTACCTCAGCTGGGTTTGGTCCTGCCAAAATACCTATTACCTCGCCTGCAAGCTTAGTATTTGCATTAGCAGCGCCACCGTAGAAGCTCTTACCATAAACAACGGTAACATCAGCTTTTTTAGTAGCCTCGTCCAGTGCTGTGTAGGTAACGTCATCACAGTCCGCTGTTATAAGCGCTAGTGAGCGTTGGTCAGGTGTTAGCCCCAGTTCTTTTGCCATATCTGGGGAAACATTAGGTATTATCTTTGTTGCTAACACGTTAGCTTTTAGTGCATCTCTTTTCATATTTACAAAGCCTCCTAAAATTATAGTTTTAGTTCAACACCGCTTACTTTGCGGTCTAGCATTATTTTTATTATCTCGGCAATATGTGCGCCTGCCTCTACAGGGTTTGTACCACTGCTGTGGATATTGGATAGAACAGTACGTCTAGCCTCTGGCATACCCACTGTTGCCTTGTATGCTATATATGCAGACATAGACTCAGCAGTGATAAGACCAGGACGCTCACCGATTAGTACACAAGTAACATCGGCACCTGTAATCTCGCTTATTTCGTCCATAACGCCAACACGGCCATACTTAACAAAGAATGGTGTGCCAACATCTATTTTGTAGCTTGCAAGTCCCTGTGTTAGTCCTGGTAGCACGTCTGCAATATTAGCAGCAACAGCAGCAGAGCTTAGTCCGTCGGATACATATATCTGTACAGTTGGGTTTTTCTTGCACTTTTCTTTTATAGTAGCAACTGCTTCTGGAGCTAGTTTTCTACCAAGGTCGGGACGTGTTAGGTATACGTCTTTGTTATCGCACTGTGTTTGCACAGTAAACAAGTTCATACCCTTTACAAATTCCTCATCAACATCGCTAAATACTGCATCTTGTGCTGCGGAGTGTGCAGCCCTAAACTGTAGCATTGGGATAGTTTTATACCTTGCACCAGCCTTGCCTATGCCCAAACGACAAGGTGCGTGTGCTTTTAGCTCTGCGTATTCCTCGCCATGCTCAGGTGCATCTACAAGATACTGTGTTCTTATATCAGTTTCTGTAATGTCTGCCAAACAGCCGTCCTCGACCTGTGGTGAGGAAATAGCTTCTGCGACAGTTTCAGAATACTCTGTTGGGTCTAGGTTCATAGAAGATAACACTTGCTCTATTACTTTTCTTAGTTCATCTTGCTGTATATTCATTATTTTCCCCCCTTATCTTGATAGAAATACTGAAGCATCGCCAGCTTTTGGAGTCAGTATACCGTTCTCGCTAAAGCCCATTTTCTCTAGCCACATATCAAACTCACGTATTGGACGAAGCCCAAATATCTCACGCAGTGATGCTGCCTCGTGATAGCCTGTGCACTGGTACATCAGCATACAGTCATCACCCTGTGGTACACCCATGATATAGTTACAGCCTGCTGCCACAAGTAGTGTAGCTAGGTTCTCTATATCGTTTTGGTCAGCTTTCATATGGTTTGTGTAACAAGCATCACAGCCCATGGAGATACCAGTTAGCTTGCCCATGAAGTGGTCCTCAAGGCCTGCACGTGTAACCTGCTTGGAGTCGTACAAATACTCGGGGCCGATAAAGCCAACAACTGTATTTACAAGGAAAGGATTGTATTTTTTAGCAAAACCATAACAACGAGCTTCCATTGTTACTTGGTCCCAGCCATGGTGTGCTTCACTAGAAAGCTCAGAGCCTTGGCCTGTTTCGAAATACATTACGTTAGGGCCTGTACAAGTGCCTTGTTTTAGCATTGTAGAGTGGCAATCTTCTATCATTTGTGCAGTCAAGCCAAATGCCTCGTTACCTTTTTGTGAGCCAGCTATAGACTGGAAGATAAGGTCGATAGGTGCGTTGTGTTTAAGCGCTGCTTCCATCTGTGTGGTGCAGTGTGCAAGTACACAAATCTGTGTTGGCACTTCCCATTTATTCTTGAACTCATCAAAAGATTTTAGTATAGTAGCAACGCTCTCTACACCGTCATCTACTGGGTTTAGGCCGATAACAGCATCACCACAACCCAGGCTCAAGCCCTCCATAACAGATGCCATGATACCTTTTGGGTCATCTGTAGTATGGTTTGGTTGTAGACGAGAGGAGAAAGTGCCAGGCAAGCCGATAGTTGTGTTACAGTGAGCAGTAACTTCCATCTTTCTTGCACAATATATTAAGTCCAGGTTGCTCATTAGTTTACACACAGCAGCTACTATCTCAGCAGTTAGGCCGCGTGACGCACGAGAAATCATAAGTGATGTAGTTCTTGTGTCTAGTAGCCACTCTCTAAACTCTGCTACTGTTTTATTTTTATGCTCTGCAAATATTGTTTCGTTAACACCGTCTTGTATTATGCGTGTAACTTCGTCTTTGTCATAATCTACAGCGGGGTTATTGCGTAGCTCGTTAAGTGTGATATTTGCCAAAACCACTTTTGCTGCTACACGTTCTTCTGCGCTCTCTGCTGCAATACCAGCTAGCTTATCTCCAGATTTCTCCTCGTTTGCTTTTGCCATAACCTCACGTATAGAACTAAACTGGTAGGTATGACCATGGATTTTAGTCTTTAAAATCATCTGTGAACCACCTTTCTTTATGAATTGAAAATAAGAGTTTTAATAACTACAGGAACAACTCGTCCCCCAGCAACGGGTAAGCCAATGTCGATGTAATCGCCAGATTTGGCAGATATACTATCAAGACAAATAAGCTTTTTGCTATGCTCAAGTTTTACCCTGATTGCATTGCCCACTGCCTTTCCGATGTCGTTCTCCATAACCACAATTAGTGGATATTTACTGTTTATCACCTCCTGTGCCCCGCGGATAATTTCTTCCGCAAGATTTTGTATATCGTTAAAACTTTTGAAGTTTTTTCCGCTTAGTGAAATAGCTATCTGCTCTAGTTGTCCATCTGTCTTGTGCAGAGAGAGTTGTGAGATAATAGAACGAGAAACACCACTGCTCTCTATCTCGTCTTGCTCTGCTACACGTAGTATGGGGATATTTTTTACAGGTAGCTCGTTTTCATCAAATGTCACTGTGCTACCACTAACCTCCGTGGTATGTGTGCCTGCACCCACTACTGTTGCGCGTATTGTTTCCACAGCTTTGTACAGTTTCAGCTTTGATATATCTGGGTGTGCCTGTATAGCCTTGCCCAGTAACACGCCTATGTCACCATACTGGAAAACATCTCTACCCTCGCTATTATAAATACAGTCTGCCACACCGCCAGAGTATGTTATGCCAACTATTTTTGGCTGTTGTGGTAGGGGCTTTCCGTCATTGGTATATAGCATGCTGTGCTGTGTATTCTGTGGTGTTGCATATAGTGATTGTGCTAGGTGTTCTGCCATTAGGGCACATATAGCATTGAGTTTGCCGATATCAGCATTGTCACCAACTTTTATAGAGATGCCGTTATCCTGTGCCAGTTTTGATATCTTGTGAAAGATGTAGCTTACCTTGCCATCTTCTATTTTTATCAGCCTGCCACCGATATCCAGACAACACAGGCCTTTTAGGTTGCCTTTTTCATATATTGCTATGTTGGTAGTGCCACCGCCTATGTCTAGGTTTGCCACTACTGTGCGCTCTTCTTCCGATATAACATCTGCACCAGCACCCCTAGCAGATAGCACGGACTCAAGGTCTGGGCCAGCTGTTGCAACAACAAAGTCACCAGCCATGTTGCTTAGTGCATCTAGGACTTCGTTGGCATTTTGCTTGCGTGCAGTTTCTCCTGTTATTATCACAGCACCTGTGTCCATATCGGACGGTGACATAGATGCTCTTTTATACTCCTGCGAAACTATCTCTTTTACTTTTACTGCATCTATTTCTGTGGTGGACTTTAGCGGTGTAAAATATATTTCGCTCCTGTACACTACTTCTTTGTTTATTATATCTATACGTGGCACCATGTAGCTAGAAGCTTGGTTTTTTATAGTTAGCTTGCTGAATATTAACTGGGTAGTGGAGGTGCCGATATCTATTCCGACACTATTTATTATTTCTTTCACAGCTTCACTCCCTTGCTGTATTTAGGTTTTCTATATAGTCTATTAGCTCTGGTAAGCCCTCACCAGTAACACTGCTTATGCTAAATACTTTGCTAGCACCAGCTTCTAACAAGCAGTTGGATATTTGTGCTATCTGCTCCTTTGTGGCTATATCTGATTTGGAGACTACGCCTATCACAGGCTTTGTAAATATACTGGAAAAAGCAGGTGGGAACATAGAGTGTGGCTCATCTGATGCCTGTAATAGTATTATCACATCAGCCTCTACCGAGGTGACCATTAGTGCACCTGTAAATCCACGTTGCTCTAAAAACTCACCAGGGGTGTCTATTAGCTGGCTGTCTATTATCTCTATAGCCTGTGTTTTTCTATAAATTAGTGGGGTGTCTTTTAGGTATTGTATGAGTGTTGTTTTGCCTGCAAATGTTTTACCAACAAACATCAGTTTTTTTGTGGTTTTCATATCTCACCCACTTAAGTTTTTGTTATAGCTGTACGGGCAAATCCCATACCGTCACACAATACTACCATTACCTCTGCCAGTGCTGCTTGTACAGCAGATACATCACCCTGTATTATCAGTGAACCGTTAAATCTATCCACAAAGCCTATCTCTACCTGTGCAGATTTTGTTGCAACGTCGGCAGCTATCATAGCACCCTCGCTGGGTGTTATTGTGAATATGCCTATCGCCCCATGCGAGTTCATAAGACCCATTTTGCCATATAGTGCCTTGTCTGGGTTTGCTATAACGTGTGCAAGGGTGACTTGCTTACCAGGCACAAACTCCTGTATAATTCTTTGCTTTTGTTCATTTTCCATTCTGTATGCCTCTTTTCATCTTTTTGCTGTTGTTAGTGTGACCTACCATAAAATGCGTTTAGATATACTTGGCGTATCTCCTTTACAGTAGCACTTCTGGGGTTATCTGCTAGACAACTATCGACAGAGGCTAGCTGTGCGAGTGTTTCTACTTCTGCCAAGAAATCTGCCTCTTTTATACCCATCTGTGATATCTTGACAGGCATATCCAGTGATTTTATCAAGCTCTGCATATGACGGATAAGGTTGCGTGCTGTTTGCAGAGTATCACCATATCCCAAATTTAGCATCATACCTATCTGTGCATAGCGGACACGCGATGGTGTTTCTGCACCGCCACAGCCAGCGTTAAAGCTCATAACATATGGTAGTAGCATTGCGTTTGCTCTGCCGTGGGATATTCTGAATTTTGCACCCAGTGCATGTGCCATAGCGTGGTTTAGGCCTAACCCAACATTACTAAAAGCTATACCTGCAAGGCAGGAGGCGTTGTGCATAGATTGGCGTGCATTTATATCTGTTGGTGAATTATATGCAGTCATTAGGTTTGCATACACCAGCTGTATTGCTTTTTGTGCGCAAGCATCGGAAAAGTCGTTAGCACGTGTGGATACATAAGCTTCCACTGCGTGGGTTATAACGTCCATACCAGTATCTGCCGTCACATGCGGTGGAACAGTTAGCGTTAGCTGTGGGTCCAGTATAGCTATATCTGGTAGCAGTTCGTCGGCTATCATAGGTATTTTTATATGTGTAGTCGCATCTGTAATTACTGCAAATTTTGTAACCTCGCTACCTGTACCGCTAGTCGTTGGTATTGCTACAAACTTGACATCTTTTGCACCCAAGCTGTTTTTTGCAAAATAAACCATGGCTTTTGCAGCATCAATGGGAGAGCCACCACCAAGTGCTATAACAAGGTCTGGTGAGAACGCCACGAGTGCAGCGACACCTTTTGTTATCATAACAGTATCTGGGTCTGGGAGTACTTCTGCAAATGCTTCCCACTGGGCATCTTTGTGGAAACAAGTAGCTATATAATCTACCTGACCGCTTGTCTGCATAAAATTATCTGTTACTATAAATATTTTACGATATTTCCTAAACAACTCTTTCGAACATTCGTTGCCGATTACAACCTTGGTTGGCGAAATAAAAGTATCCAAAACAGCACCCCCATACAAAATAATGATATTATAAAAGCTCATATATCTTACAGAGAAAATGAGTTTGGTTAAAAAACTACAAAACTCCAAAGAAATATAAGCTCCTTTATAAATATGTGATAGAAAATCTTAATTAATACTGCTTGGCAATATTACTACATATATTTTACAATCAAACAATCAATTAGTCAATATGTCTTGACTGCTTGTGCTAGTTTTTTGTCATTTAGTAGTATGAACATTGTAATATTTTGGTGATTTCATATACAAATAAATAACTAAATAGATTTATTTTTAACAATACATATGTTAATAGCATGTATCTAATGTGCTATAATTTATCACATTTGTATTTTTGTACAAATTTTTATAATTATTCTTGTGCTATATAACTTTTGTAAAAATGTCAAAATTCAGCAAATTTTTATGTTGATGTAAGGTATAATAAAGTCGTAGTAATAGTAGGGAGGTGTTTATGTTGTATGGACGCTTTTTGTCGAAAAAGAGAGAAAATTGAAAAAAACACTTGACGAACAAATATTCGTGTGGTATTATGTAGATACAAAAAGAACATTCATTCTCACGCAGGGAGGGTAAAAAAATGTATGTTAATAATATAAAAGCAACCGCAGCTATGCCCCTAGTCTATAGAAAAAAACATAAAAAAATCTCCATCTCACACGAAATCTGCAAGATGGAGCTAAGAGCTATTAATAAAATTTCTAAACATTTCTCACCACTATGGGTGCTAGTGCCAATGTTGCCAGCTAGCTGGGCTTTGGCAGGGTATGTTATATGGTGTATCTGGAAGTAATTTATATTTTACATAGTAAAATATAAAGTTGCCATTTCGGCGAGCCGCCGCTGGCAATCCCACCACCAAAGTTGGTGCTAGCTCTTAGTTTGCGTTTGTGGTGGGGTATACATGTTATTTATAAATCCTTTATAAAGCGAGTAGCAAGGCTTATCCAGCCAGTAGTGGCAGGTATAGCAAGCTCAGGTGGGTTAACTAGCTCGTTACCTAGGCTAAGCCCATGCGTGCCCTTGGGGTATATATGTAGCTCGGTGAGCACCCCAGCATCCATTGCAGCAGCGGCAAAAGCCATGCTGTTTTGTGGGGGAACACCAGCATCCTCAAATGTATGCCACAGAAAAACAGGTGGGAGCTTGTTGGTTACTTGTTTTTCTAGTGATAATAATGGTATTTTTTCTGTATCGTCGCCTAGCAAGTTTACAAAAGAGCCCTTGTGTGCTTTGCCAGATGATAGTATAACAGGATAAGAGAGAATAAGTGCATCTGGCTTGTGTTGCTTGTCACAAAACCCTTTTTCTGCAAGTATTTCGCTATCCCAAAAAACACCAAGGCTAGCGACTAGGTGCCCACCAGCAGAGAAACCGTTCACTACTATTTTATCTGTGTCTATGTTCCATTCTTCTGCATTTTTACGCACTGTTGCCACCGCAGTAGCAAGCTCCACTAGTGATACGGGGAAACGGTTTGGAGCTACGCTGTAGTGCAGAACAAACACAGAAAAACCAGCGGAGAGATACTCTAGCGCAACAGGAGTTGCCTCACGCTCAGAGGTAAGTGCATATCCACCACCTGGGCAGATGATAACAGCAGGTCTTTTCCTGTCCTTACAATACTCATAGTTTTGCAGAATATAGCCTGTAAACCTAGGTTCTTTTGCGGGTGCTGGTAGTCCTAGTTTTGTATATTCTACACCTAGCTTAATATCTATAGTTTTCATTTTGTGAATAACCTTTCGTTGTTATTATGTTTTTGAAAAACGATAAGCAGTATATGCCATTCCAAGCGCTATAGGAATACTGATAAAAGTTTCTATATTAATAGCGAGTGGCGGAAGTATAATAAATATAGAGCCAAACATCAGCCCCAAAATAACAGAGTAGGTCTGTGCTGGGAACACAGAGAATAGTTTCTCGATAATTTTTGCACAAGCAAGTATACCGACACACACGCCGATACCAAAAGGTATAAGCAGGACGATATCAAGCGCAGATATAGCAGCAAGGATTGAGGAATAAACACCGATAAGTAGAAGGACGAAAGAGCCAGAGATGCCAGGTATTATCATAGTTGCAGCAGCGATGACCCCAGATAGAAAAAGTATAGTAGCGTTTGCAACTGTAAGCTCTGTAATAAGTGTGGCACTGCTGTCGTCGGGTGTTACAAACAACATAAATAGCATGGTACCAAAACCTGCCAAAAAGCACAGAAAAGTGGATAGTTTTGGCTTGGACTTGAAAGTGCTACTATATATCATAGGTATAGAGCCTATTATCAACCCCACAAAAGCCATATTGGTTGCTGTGGGGAATTTTTCTAGGCAAAACTCCACTATTTTGCTAAACAACAATATACCAACACCAGCACCTATACCAAAAGGAAGTAGTGTGATGACTGATTTCTTGAAATTTTTGGTTACTCCAGAAATAGCATCAATAATTGTGTCATACACCTTTAGCACTACAGCTATTGTACCGCCAGAAACACCGGGTATAATATTGGCAACACCAATTATCATACCGTATAAAATATGCAATAAATTCATCTGCTCATAGGCTCCATTCCCAGTTTTACTAAATATATTTTTTCGCAAAGCGTTGGGGGCAAGACAGACTGTAGTCAAGCCCCCAACAAGGATATAATATTAATAATAAGTTATAAGTTAGATTGGCTCTAGCACGCCGTAGTTGTTGTCTTTACGTTTATAAACTACGTTAACTTCACCTGTATCGCCATTGCGGAACATAAAGAAATTATGGTTAAGCATATTCATCTGAAGTATAGCTTCTTCGGTATTCATTACAGAGATATCGAATTTTTTAGTCTTGACAATCTCATCAGGAGTATCGTCTTCACTTGCACTATAATCTTCAAAGAAAGATGCGTCGTCAGTGCGGAATTTTCTTTCAAGTCTTGTTTTGTTTTTTACTATTTGGTTGAACAAAACATCTGTCACAAGGTCGAGTGAAACAGATCTATCATCACTGGATTTTTCAGCACGGAAAAACATACCCTGTGATTTTAGTGTTACCTCTACAGTTTCGGTTTCATTGTAGTTTGTTACCACAACAGTGATATCAACGTCATTACCAAAAAATTTGGTAAGCTTAGAGAGCCTTTTTTCTGCGTAGTCTTTAAAATTGTCTTTAACAGTTGTTTTCTTTCCGATGTAATTTACGTTCATAGTATTTACCTCTCTTTGCTAATATTGCAGATAGTGGCTATTTATTGATTAAATAACTAAAATCGCATTTTAATTATAACACGACTTAGTGCAAATAGCAATAGCTAATACTATTGAATATGTAAATTTTATTCGTAAATTGGATATTTTGAGCAAAGTTCTACAACTCTCTCACGAATGGACTTTTTCTTGTTCTCAAAATCTGTGCAACAGTCATATATACACTCGGCTATAACTGACATATCTTCCTCTACCATACCGCGAGTAGTGATAGCAGGAGTACCTATGCGAACACCGCTAGTGATAAACGGGCTCTGCGGGTCGTTTGGTATTGCGTTCTTATTTACTGTGATATAAACTTCATCAAGCAGGTGCTCAAGCTCTTTGCCAGTGATATTCATATTACGCAAGTCCATAAGTATCAGGTGGTTGTCCGTACCGCCAGAGACAAGGTTGAAACCTTTTGCGATTAGTGCATCTGCAAGCGCTTTTGCATTTTTTACCACTTGCTCTTGATATGTTTTGAAATCTGGAGTTAGTGCCTCACCAAAAGCAATAGCTTTAGCAGCGATGATATGCTCTAGCGGACCACCCTGTATACCGGGGAAGATTGCTTTATCTATAATTTTTGCATATTCTTTTTTGCACAAAATCATGCCGCCACGTGGGCCACGTAGTGTTTTGTGAGTAGTGGTAGTGACAATATCAGCATATGGTACAGGGCTCATATGGCAACCAGCAGCAACAAGACCAGCAATATGTGCCATATCTACCATGAATATCGCGCCTACTTCTTTTGCTATTTCACCAATACGCTCAAAATCAATCTCGCGTGAGTATGCACTAGCACCTGCTACAATCATTTTTGGCTTGCATTCCATAGCTTGTACACGTAGAGCATCATAGTCGATAGTTTGTGTATCACCAGAAACACCATAAGAAACAAAATTATAATATGAGCCAGAAACATTTACAGGTGAGCCGTGAGTTAGGTGGCCACCATCAGCAAGGCTCATACCTAGGATAGTTTCACCAGGTTTAACAAGAGCAAAATAAACAGCAAAGTTCGCTTGAGAGCCAGAGTGTGGCTGTACGTTTGCATGCTCTGCACCAAATATTTTCTTAGCGCGCTCACGTGCAATATCTTCTACTATATCTACTTTTTCACAGCCGCCATAATAGCGTTTCTTAGGATAACCCTCGGCGTATTTATTTGTTAGAACACTGCCAGCAGCTGCAAGCACAGCTTTTGATACGATGTTTTCAGATGCAATAAGCTCCAAATTACGACGTTGCCTCATCAGTTCCTGTGTCATCGCAATAGCAATCTCGCCATCTGTTTCGTGCAGATATTCCAAACCATCTAGTACATTATAAGACATTTTTTTATCCTCCTATGACATTTTAAATAAAATCTTCTGCTAATATTATATACCTAAATCAAATCAATTGCAATATTGAATATGTAAATTAATAATACTAATGTTGTGACTGTGTGTAGAGCGACTAAATATAACTTTTTTCTTGCTTTATTTTTATAAATGTGATAAACTGATAAAAACAAAGTGAACAAGCTATGTGATAAATAGTGGAATAGTAGGAGGAATAAAGTTATGATGAATGATATAGCTGCTATGTCTATGTCCATGTCTCAGGCGAGCCTTAATACAGCTGTTTCTACAGCTATGACAAAAAAAGCTATGGATGTGCAGGAAATAGCACTTGAGGGTCTGCTGGAAATGATACCTGAGCAGCCAGTACAGTCTGCGCCTGCTGTTAGAAAAGGCCAGTTTATTGACGTTTATGCGTAAGATGCCATTTTAATAATTGTTATATATTGCGAGTTGTAATTTTTGTTACAGCTCGTTTTTTTTATTCTATATTTGCTGTTTTTGCTATTGGCTTGTATTATGAATGTAAAAAATCACAAAAATACATACAAAAGTGTGTACTTTTATGTTGTGTTATGCTATAATGATATCTGAAAATATATGCTTATTTACAATGGGGGGCGTTTCTGTGGACTTTGAACAGAGAGTGTATGAAAAAGAATTCGTATTAAATGACACTGATGATAGCATTATAGAGTATATAAAAAAGCACCGTAGCGATATAAACAAATTATCCATACATAAAATAGCGAGCGACTTGTATATATCACCAAATGCCATTATGCGACTGGCAAAAAAGATAGGCTACAGCGGATTTTCCGAGCTGAAATTTGCACTACAGGGCGAAACCCAGCCTGTGGAATATCAGACTATCACCAGCCAAGTATTTGATAGAATACCAAATAATATTGTGCGTACACTGGACGTAAGCGACGAGAATATTATGAGAGATATGGTTAAGGCTATGAACGAGGCACGCAAGATTTTGTTTGTTGGTGTGGGTGACTCGGTCTATTTTTGTGAGCTGTTTGGCAGATATCTTAGGTGCTTGGGTAAGACTGTGGAGTATTACCACCAAATACACGATGCAGAGTATATGGCAAGGCAGTATAGCGAGGGCGACATGGTGGTGGTAATAAGTGCATCTGGCAGGACGGAAAGACTGATAACCCTTGCAAAACAGGTGAAAAAACAGGGTGTGACAGTATTTTGCATGACGCACTACGGCAACAACCCACTGAGCACTGTTTGTGATGCTCAAGTTAGTTTCTATGGTGAAAAAAGGATAGTAAATAACTACAATGTTACAGATTATATAGGTCTTATGATGATTATCAGGCTGATTTGCGAAGATTTCTGGAAGGACTATTGTGAATAAAACATAAAAAATTTTGTTTGATGTGTATATGTTTCAAAAATATTTTGCTTAATATAATTTGTGATATTATGGTACATAATACATATTGGGGGTAATGAAAATGAAAATAGTTGTTGCATCAGATTCATTCAAAGGTTCACTAGATGCTATAAAAATTAGCCGAATTGCAGAGAAAGTAGCAAGAGAAGTTTTGGGCGAATGTGTTGTCACCAAGGTTCCAATGGCAGATGGTGGCGAGGGCACGGTGGACTGCTTAATAGAAGCTATGAATGGTGAGAAAATAAAGTGTGATGTGAGCGACCCACTACTACGTAGCATAACAGCAGAATATGGCAGATTTGATGATACTGCGATTATAGAGATGGCGTCTGCATCTGGTATAACGCTGGTGGCAGATAGTGAGCGAGATATATTAAGACACAGCACATATGGCACTGGTGAGATGCTATTACACGCACTGGAAAGTGGCTGTAGCAGGGTGTTTATGGGCATAGGTGGCAGTGCAACAAATGATGGTGGCATCGGTTTTGCGGCAGCTATTGGTGTGCGCTTTTTAGATGAGCACGGCACTGAGCTAGAGCCTGTTCCAGCGAGCTTTGAGAACATAGCAAAAGTTGATGCTAGTGCGATAAACCCACTGGTGAAAAATGCTGAAATAGTGGTTATGAGCGATGTAAACAACCCACTGCTGGGTGAGCTTGGTGCTACTAATATCTTCGGCAAGCAAAAAGGTGCGGACGAAAACATGCGCAAAGTGTTGGAAAGAGGCATGACGCATTATATAGATATAGCAGAAAATGCACTGGGAAAAACAGTGCGTGACCAAGCAGGTGCAGGCGCTGCAGGCGGGCTGGGTGCGGCACTAAAACTATATGCAAACGCAGAGATTTGCTCTGGTGTGGACACTATACTGGGTATACTGAATTTTAGCGAGCAGATAAAAGATGCTGACATAGTGATAACAGGCGAAGGCATGATGGACCACCAAAGCGCATATGGCAAAGTGGCTTCTGGTGTGGGCAAAATATGCAAAGAACAAAATGTACCTTGTTTTGCTGTTGTGGGGGCAATGGGAGAACGTGCAGAGGAAATGGCGGAGTTTGGCATAGCTAGTATTATGCCGACGGTAAACGCGATAATGTCGCTGGAGCACGCTATAGGAAATGCAGAAGAACTATACGAAAGTGCGGTAAGGCGCGCACTGGTACTTGTTAAGTTGGGGCTGGAAATGGGGAAAAAGATATAATATGTGTATATTTTCACAATCATAGCATGCAATAGTGAATTTATATCACAAGTTTATATGTGTCTCAAAAATGTATTATAATACAGGTAACAACTAAACTACAAAGGAGTATCAAGATGAAACTATCAAACCTAACAAACCCCAACATGATTATCTTAAATAGCGGACTGACAAAAAAGAGAGATGTACTAAAAGAAATGGTAGATGTTCTTTACAGAAATGGAAAGATTACATCTGCGGAAGAATTCTTAAAAGTAGTCCTAGAAAGAGAAGATATATCAGAAACAGGTATTGAGAATGGGCTAGCTATACCACACGGAAAATCCGATTGTGTAAAAGAAGCTGCATTCGTAGTAATGAAAACAACCGATATCGTTGCTGACTGGGAGAGTATGGACCCAGACAACGAGGTAAAAAACATCATTATGC
The DNA here is from genome assembly GCA_964369345.1 of uncultured Oscillospiraceae bacterium. Taxonomy (GTDB): domain Bacteria; phylum Bacillota; class Clostridia; order Oscillospirales; family Ruminococcaceae; genus Angelakisella. The sequence continues at coordinate 90,516 of CAYJFF010000001.1, read as the reverse complement.
TAGCTATACCAAAGAGCGAGGGTGGTAGCACACATCTTGACCTACTTGCAACATTAATGCAAAAAATGAGCGACGAAGACTACACAGCTCGTCTGTTTGGGTCTATCACAGCACAGGAGCTGTATGATAACCTAGACTACACAGGCGAAGAAACAGCAGTAAAAGAAATAAAATACACAAAAACTATAGTTGCTGTAACAGCATGTCCTGCTGGTATTGCACACACATATATGTCCGCACAAGCACTAGAAAAAGCTGGTGACGAGATGGGTGTAAAAGTATACGTAGAAAAACAGGGCGCAAACGGTATAGAGGATAGGCACACAACAGAGAACCTAAAAAATGCTGATGCTGCTATATTTGCTGTTGGCGTAGCTGTTAAAGATTCACATAGGTTCGAGCACCTACCAACTATCAAGGTGCCAGTAGCAGAGCCAATGAAAAACGCAAAAGCTGTTATAGAGTCTGCGCTTAAAAAAGCTGAGCAAACAGCAAAAGGCGAGTATGTAGAAACTGAAACAAAGAGCGACAAATCCTCACTATGGGAAGAGATAAAACAGTCAGTACTAACAGGTATCAGCCACATAGTTGCTATTATCGTTGCTGCTGGTATGATGGGTGCGTTTATAGTAATCTACAGGAACTTTACAGGCCTTGGTGATGGTGCTGTTTGGGGTGAGTTTGTAAAAGCAAACCCAGAAAACTGGCTAGTTATGCTGGATAGCTTCCGTGGGCTATTGTTCAACCTTATGGTGCCAATACTGTCTGCATATATGGCGTACTCGATATCCGAGAAACCCGCACTGGCAGCCGGTTTTGCAGCTGGTCTATGTGCAAACATCGTCGGCGGTGGTTTCCTAGTTGGTATGCTTGGTGGTCTAGTTGCTGGCTATGTAGTTCGCTTGCTAAAAAAAGTTATCCCAGCAAAAGGCACATTTGCAGGCTTTGTAAGCTTTGTGCTATACCCAGTACTCTCAGTGGCAATAACAGCGGTTTCACTGCTGTTCTTTATAGGGCCTCCTGTTGCTGTACTTAACACAATAATGTTCAATTTCCTAGGCTCGCTACAGGGCACAAACGCAGCACTACTTGGTGCAGCTATTGGTATCATGGTATCCTTTGACCTTGGCGGCCCAGTAAACAAAGCAGCGTATACATTTAGCGTAACAGCACTTGGACAGGGCGTACTAATGCCATATGCAGTCTTTGCATCTGTTAAGATGGTATCTGCATTTGCTGTAACAATAGCTACAAAGGTGAGAAAAGACTTGTTCACAGAAGAAGAAATCGAAGTTGGTAACTCCACTTGGATGCTAGGACTTGCAGGTATTACAGAGGGTGCTATACCGTTCATGATGGCAGACCCACTACGTGTTATGCTTTCACTTTGCACAGGCTCTGCAGTAGCAGGTGCACTAGTAGCAATGTTTGATATCGGCCTTGACGTAACAGGCGCTGGCATATTCTCTATGTTCGTACTAACAACTGATAACCTAGTTCTTGGTATGGCAGTATGGTTCTTTGGTGCGGTACTTGGTGCTATAATCTCTGCTATACTACTAATAGTAACAAGAATAATGAAAAACAAAAAAATGGCTAGAAAAGCTGCTAATGCATAAGTGAAGAGGAGAACCTAAATGGCAAAAAACGTACATGTAATTCCACATATGCACTGGGATAGAGAGTGGTATTTCACAACAGAAGAATCCAGAATATTGCTAGTGAATAATATGGAAGAAATAATGGAAAGACTGGAGCAAGACGACAGCTATCCGTACTATATGCTAGATGGTCAAACAGCAATTCTGGAAGATTATTTTGAGGTTAGGCCAGAGAACAGGGCGCGTGTAGACGCACTTGTGAAAAAAGGTAAGCTGATTATAGGGCCATGGTACACACAGACTGATGAAATGGTAGTGGGTGGTGAGTCCATTGTTCGCAACCTGCTATATGGTATAAAAGACAGCCGTGAATTTGGCGACCCAATGATGATAGGATATCTGCCCGACTCTTTTGGGCAGAGCGAGAAAATGCCACAGATACTAAACGGTTTTGGCATAACACGTTCTATCTTCTGGCGTGGTAGCTCGGAGCGTCACGGCACTAGCAAGCAGAATTTTTACTGGGAGGGCAACACAGGTGGCAAAGTACTGGTTCACTTGCTGCCGCTGGGCTATGCTATAGGTAAGTACCTGCCAGCAGAGAAAGAAGCGCTTGCAAAACGCATGAGCAAATATATGCCGGTGCTGGATAGGGGAGCTATCAACGAGGAAATAGCACTACCAAATGGCCACGACCAGATGCCGATACAGAATAATATCTACGAGGTAATGGACACACTAAAAGAGATATACCCAGAGAAAGACTTTTTTCTGAGTAGATATGAGAATATATTTGATGAGCTAGAAAAAGTGCCAAATATAGACACTATCAAAGGTGAGCTACTGGACGGTAAATATATGCGTGTGCACAGGAGTATTTTCTCCACAAGAGCGGACCTAAAAGCATATAATACACGCATAGAAAACAAGCTGACAAATATACTGGAGCCACTGGCAAGCATTGCACACAAGCTAGGTTTCTCGTATGAGCATGGTATGGTGGAGCGTATATGGAAAGAGATAATGAAAAACCATGCACATGACTCTATAGGCTGTTGCTGTAGCGATAAAGTACACCAGCAGATAGAAAACAGGTTTTTCCTAGCAGAGGACAAAACAGACGAGCTGATAAAGTATTATAAACGTAAAATTACAGACGCTATAAGCTGTGATGTGGCACTTGATAAACTAACAGTGTTCAACCTGCTACCATATACACGTGAGGGCGTTGTAGATGCGCAAATCATAACAAAGATGAAAAACTTTGAGCTTGTTGACGAAGCTGGCAAGAGCTATGACTTTGTTGTGACAGACAGCGAGATAGTAGATGCAGGGCTTATAGATAGGCAGATTGTGCACTATGGCGACTACGACCCATTTGTACGCTACTATACCACTCTGGTAGATGCAATACCAGCTATGGGCTACAAAACTTTCCTTATAAAAGAAAAAGCAGATCAAGTAGCAGTGAATGATAACAAGACTGTTGATGTGGCAGAGAATGAGTTTTACTCCATTACTGCAAATGCCAATGGTAGCCTGAATATCACAGACAAAGTATCTGGAAAGCTATATAAAAATGTACTGACCATAGAGGATGGTAGCGATGATGGTGATGAATATGACTTCTCGCCACTTGAGGACGACTTTGTTATTACCTCCGATGATGTAAACGCTGTTGTGACAATGGTGGATTATGGTAATAAGACTGTTATCACATCAAAGTTTGATATGGAGATACCACAGGATTTGGACAGTCGTAAGAAAAAAGTGCGTGACGGCAAAATGGGTATAAAACTTGTTGTTACACTATATGATAAGTCCAGAATTATAGGCATAGTGGCAGAGATAGACAACACAGCAAAAGACCACCGTGTAAGGCTACTTGTACCCAATGATGTTGCTACAAATTTCTCTGTTTCTGATAACCAGTTTGGCTCTATAAAACGCCCGGTTGTGGACAGTGCCATGGAAGTTTGGGAGAAAGAGAAGTGGGACGAACGCCCAGACTCTATATACCCAATGCTGTCATATGTTGCTGTGGATAGCGAGGTAGGGCTTGCAGTGCTAACAAACTCAGTGAGAGAGTTCGAGCTAATCGGAGAAGGCTATGGCACTATAGCAATAACACTACTAAGAGGTGTTGGATATCTAGGTAAAGAGAATTTGTTCAGACGTCCAGGCAGGCCATCTGGTATAAAAATGGCAACACCGGACTCGCAGATGATAGGCAAGCAAGTATTTGATATAGCACTTGTAAGTAACAGCGCAAACCTTGCACAAGATGCAAAAGAATACCTAACACCACTTGCATATTACAACAAAATGCCGTATAATGCTATGAAGCTAAATGATGCAAAGTTCAGCACTCCATACAACTACAGTATGCTGTCCGTAGATGGTGATATGGTGCTGAGTGTACTGAAAAAAGCAGAGAATAAAGACGGCTATATACTACGTGCATACCAGAGCTCGCGAGAAATATCCACCCCTGTTATGACGGGCGCACAACTAGTATGCGAAACAAACCTAAACGAAGACGAAATTGGTAATGCGAGCGAGATTGCACTGCCAAAAGATATTGTGAAAACTTATTATATTAAATAAAAGGAGATAGTACTATGACAACTTTCGAATATGTAATTAAAGACGAGCAAGGTATGCATATCAGGCCAGCAGGGCTATTTGCAAAAGAGGCTAAGAAATTTACCAGCACTATCACTGTAGAGAGAGGCGACAAAAAAACAGACGCTACAAAACTGATGGCTGTTATGGGCATGGGTATAAAATGTGGCGAGACTATCACTATTGCAGTGGACGGTGAAGACGAAGCAGAAGCGGTAGTGGCAATGAGAACTTTCCTAGAGGCTAATCTATAATAAAGGGGGCTATCTTTATGGAAAAATATCATGGTAGCGTGGCGTCCAAAGGGGTAGCCATAGGCATGATACAAGAACCAGAGCAGAAAAAAGATGCTGTTCGTCGTGAGCGTATCAATGATGTAGAGGCAGAAAAAGCACGTTTCTATGAGGCTCAAAAAGAAACTATGAGCCAGCTAGAGGGACTGTATGAGCTTGCGCTAAAGCAAGTGGGCGAGGCTAATGCGCTGATATTTGAGATACACCGTATGATGGTAGAAGATGATGACTATGTAGACTCTATTATAAATATCATCGAAAGCCAAGAGGTGAATGCAGAATATGCTGTTGCCGTAACAGGCGATAACTTTGCACAGACATTTGCAGGCATGGACGATGACTATATGAAAGAGCGTGCAGCAGATGTTAGGGATATCTCTGATAGAATTATCAAGGTGCTTAGCAACTGTGGTGATGATGGACTAAACTTTACCCAGCCTTGCATAGTAGTTGCAGACGACCTAACACCTAGCGAAACTGTACAGATGGATAAGAGCAAGATACTCGCTTTTGTAACACGCAAAGGCTCTGTAAACTCACACACAGCTATTTTGTCACGCACTATGTCCATACCTGCTATTGTAGGCGTGGATATGCCATATGGGCTAAGTGGCAAGCAGGGTGTTGTAGATGGCTTTAAAGGCGATTTCCTAGTAGAGCCAACACCAGAGATAGTGGCAGATGCCGAGAAAATGCTCGCAAAAGAAAATCAGCGAAAAAAACTGCTAGAGGAATACAAAGACAAGCCGTCCGTTACAAAATCTGGTAAAAAGATAAACCTATATGCAAATGTAGGCTCGGTAGGTGATATAGGGCTTGCGCTACAGAATGATGCAGAGGGTATAGGATTATTTAGGAGCGAGTTTTTGTATCTGGAGCAGAGCGACTACCCCAGCGAGGAGCTACAGTTTGGTGTGTACAAGCAAGCGGCAGAGATGATGGCTGGTAAGCGTGTTATTATCCGTACAATGGATATAGGTGCAGACAAGCAGATTGGCTATTTTAACTTGGAGCAAGAAGAAAACCCAGCTCTGGGATACCGTGCTGTCAGGATTTGCCTAACACAGGAGGAGATTTTCCGTACACAGCTACGTGCACTAATAAGAGCAAGCCTATATGGCAAAATATCCATTATGGTACCTATGATATGCTCTGTATGGGAAGTAGAGCGTGTCAAGGAGATTATAGAAGAAGTAAAAGCAGAGCTAACAGAGCAGGGTATACGCTATGGTGATTTTGAGTTTGGTATTATGATAGAAACACCAGCGGCTGTTATGGTAGCAGACGAGCTAGCACAGCTAGTGGATTTCTTTAGTGTTGGCACAAACGACCTAACACAGTACACACTGGCACTGGATAGGCAAAACCAAAAGCTAGAGAAATTTTACGACCCACACCACCCAGCAGTGCTACGCATGATAAAAATGATTGCCGAGGCTGCAAAACGTAACAACATCTGGGCGGGGATATGTGGCGAGCTAGGTGCAGATATAGAGCTGACAGCGAAGTTCGTTGAGTATGGCATAGATGAGCTGTCCGTAACACCATCTGCTATACTGCTAGTGAGAGAGGCTATATGCAATTTGGATTAGGAGGTACTACAATGAAAACATTTATGGTTAAGCTTAATACAATCAAGGATGTGCAGGCGTTTGTTGCTATTGTTTCCATGCTAGATAGCGATTTTGACCTGATTTCTGGTAGATATATAGTAGATGCAAAATCTATTATGGGTATCTTTAGTCTGGATTTGCAAAACCCTCTGGAGCTAAAAGTTTACTCTTGCACTGATGAGATTGAAGAAAAAATAAAACAATATATAGTTGATTGATAGTAACAAAAACAGCTAGCCACCTTGTCTTTTATAAGATAGGGTGGTTTTTATGTATACTAAAAATATCGTCACAGGGCAATGAAATATGCAAAAATACTTGACTTTCATTCGTGTATTAAATATAATTATAAAATAAAGTGGTGTTTTTAGTACACTATAAATCACCTGCAAATTTTAACATTACTGTGAATGGGGAAATGATATGATTAGCGAGAGAGAAAAGCAGTACCTAAGGACATTGGCACAGCGCTATAGAGATGTAGCAGACACAGAAGATAACCAGAGAAAAAGGCAACAGTGGTATGATGTTAATGACTTGAAAGAGGGCGCGAAGCCAGTGTTTATTAACCACTACTGGCCACTTGCATTATCAGAAATTTTACCAGAAGATGAATATTACTGTGAGGATAAAAGAGCGAGAGAGTTTGAGCAATACTTAAAAACTAGGCTGTTCTATGTAGAGGAGCTAAAAGATGACAATGTAATTGAGCCTGTAATTTACTCTAGCTCTGTTTTTACGATAGATATATACCAAGGCTTAACAGCAGAAAGGCGTTTTTCTGAGCATGGCGGTGATACAGGCGCGTATGAGATGGTGCCTGTGCTTATAGAAGAAGATGATATAGATAAGATAAAACCTCCGCAAATTGTGTATGACAGGGAGGCATCATACATACTTTTTAAAGAAGCTCAAGAGATATTCGAGCCGATACTTACTGTAATAAAAGAGCCGATGACATTTGCAGCAAAAGTACCGGACGAGTACTCTTGGCTACGTGGACTTGAAAACACATATATGGATATGTACGACAAACCAGAGTGGATGCACGAGGCACTTCGCAAGATAAAAGCAAACTTTGCAGACAGGTTTGATGTATACGAAGATTTGGGTGTATGGGGTTGTCTGGATAAATCGTTCCCACTAGGCTCAGCGGGGCTTAGGTATGTCAGTGGTATGCAGGACTACCGTGATATAGAGGATAAATTTGACTACAAAGTACAGCTTGATGACTCTTGGGGATTTACCTGTGCAGAGGTTTTTCACTGCGTATCAAACGATATGCATGATGAATTTGGTTTTAGCTATGATAGAGATATAATGAAAAAGTTTAAGTATATAAATGTTGGTTGCTGTGAGGTGCTAGACAAAAAGATGGAGCTGTGTCGTACACTGCCAAATGCAAGGAAAATATCTGTGGCAGAGTGGTGCGACGTTGCTAATGCCGCAGAGGAAATAAAGCGAGATTACGTATATAGCTACCGTGCAGCTGGTATACATTTTGTGCCTGATGACTGGGACAAAGAGAATGCTGAAAAAGAGCTGCGTGCAGTGCTTGAGAGCTCCAAAAAGCATGGCTGTAATACAGAAATTGTGCTGAATATAGGTGGCACTATTGGCAAAAACCCAAGACAAAAAGTAGTAGAGTGGTCGAAGTTAGCTAGAGATTTGATAGAAGAATACTACGGAAACTAACACAGAAACAGCATATCTATTACACACATTTAAGATGGAGTTAATAAAAAGTACATTGATAAATACACATAGACTATGTTACAATATGTAGCAGTACCACTTATGTCAAAAATAGTACCACTTATGCAATTTTGCTGACAAACACTGCAAAATATAGTAGAATATCTTTACAATAAAAAGGATAAGGAGATTAAGTGATGAACGAAGAGTTTGTGTTAGAAATGTACGAAGAAGACGAGATGGACGTAGTAGAGAGCTACATAAAAGAAGAATTTGGTGACTTTGATAACGTATTTCATGAGATAGTATCGCCAGATATACACGTAGATATATGTGTGATAAAACCAACGGAGGAAAGAAATTTCTACACATTGGTAACTATGGGTATGGGTGCTCACAAGATGAACACACCGAAAGAGCTAGAAAACCGTGACAGGGCAGAGCTGTGTATTTATCTGCCAGCAGACTGGGAGATAAACGAGGAGGCTGAGGAATGGTACTGGCCTATGCGTTGGCTAAAGATAATGGCAAGACTGCCGATAAACCACGATACATGGCTGGGACATCTACACTCTGTGCCTACGGGCGAGGCACTAGCAGATAATACAGAGCTAAACGGTTTTATACTTGACGCACCTGACACAATATCTGACGGAGAAAACATCTGTACGCTGCCAAATGGCGAGATAGTGAATTTCTATGCTATGGTGCCACTATATGAAACTGAGATGTCTTTCAAGGTGGATAATGGTGGCGAAGAAACGCTGGAAAGACTGGAAGAAATTTGTGATGACTACCTAATAGTAGATGTTGAGAGAGAGTGCTGTGTGGACGAGGACGAGGTCTTTGATGGTGTAATGGACACAGCGCATGAGCACACTAATAAAATCTATGAAAAAGAATTGCAGATAGAAGATGTACTAGCGGGATACAACCATATTGCTATTTTCTTGCGTTGGTTTATAGAGCAGGATATGGTGGACGAGGGCTTTGTAGAAGCATACCCAGAAGTTATAGAGATGGTAAAAGAGAAACATGCAGAGTTTGACCTAAGGTTGTTCTTGCACAATGAGTTTAATGGACGTTTGTTTATATATTTCTTTGGTGCAGATGCGTATGAGTTTGCTATGGACTGCTATGATTTTGACAGCGATAATCATTACCCACAAATGGTGGACGAACATGCTGTTGAGTATTTTGGTGGAGAGCCAGAGGAGATGCAAACAGAGGAGTATTTGTTTGTGCCATACGACGAGGATTACTACAATGCAATGAAAAAGCGTCTGGATAAAGCATATGCAAGTTTTATAGAAAATCAAGCATAATAAAAGCACGAGCTATCAATGCCGATATATGGCAAAAGTAGCTCGTGTTTTCTGTGTTTATTATGAAAAGCAGTAGTCTATGGCAGCTCTTATAGCATCAATAGGGAAACTGGTGCTGTCTGTAATATTTACACAGCCCACCCTGCACTTTACCTTTGGCTGTGCCTCTGCTATTATCTTGGTGGCGTTGTACTTGCCAAAATGTATGGATATATGCCCTTTCATACTAGCAATAGAAACATAAATATCGTCTATTTTGTAGGTGGGGAACTTGGTTTTTGGGGCATAATCTGTGCTCTCTATAGCTTGTGGGTAGTTGGTGCGTATATAGTCAGTTACTAGCGATATACGCTCCGCCCTTATGGGTGATAGTGTGGAAATATATTCGTTGACAGTCATTGTGGCTCAGCCTCCTTATATTGTATGTTTGTTAAAAGAATATCATTGTTGCAGTGGAAAATATAGAGGAAATTATAAAAAACATTGGACATTTTTGCTTTTTTGTCGTATAATGAAGTTTAGAGTTTTAAAAAAATGGGGGTTAGGTATTGTACGGTATACATATTTTGATTAAGCCATCATCAAGCTACTGCAATATGCGCTGTAAGTATTGCTTTTATTTTGATGAGGTAAGTCACCGAGAAACAGAATCATATGGTTTTATGAACAATGAAACTATGGAGCTAGTGATAGATAAAGCTATAGACTACGTTACAAACCACATCACATTTGCATTCCAGGGTGGTGAGCCCACGCTTATCGGGCTGGATTATTTTAGGAGATTTGTGGCATATGTGGAAAAACGCAACACAAAAAATTTGCAAGTTAGCTTTGCTATACAGACCAATGGCTATGTGCTAGATGCCGAGTGGGCGAAGTTCTTCCATGAGAAAAATTTCCTAGTGGGGCTATCCATGGACGGTAGCAAAGATATACATGACCGCTACAGGCTAGATGCCGCTGGCAAGGGTACATACAACCGCGTACTGCAAGTCAGCCAGCTTTTTGACAAATATAAGGTGGAGTACAATATACTGTCCGTGGTTACAAAGCCACTGGCAAAGTCGATACAAAAAAACTACCGCTTTTTCATGCGCAATAATTTTTCTTGGCAACAGTACATACCATGTCTTGACCCTATAGCAGCGGAGCGTGGCACGAACGAATACTCACTAACAGCTGAGGCGTATGCAGATTTCCTAAAACAGCTGTTTGACCTATGGCACAAAGATGTTATGGGCGGTAAACTGGTATCTATACGCTACTTTGATAATTTAATAGGCATGATGCTTGGCCAGCCACCGGAGAGCTGTGGTATGTCTGGGCGTTGTTCCAACCAATATGTTGTAGAGGCAAATGGTCAAGTATACCCTTGTGACTTTTACATGATGGATGAATATTTGCTGGGAAATATATGTACACAGTCGCTTGCAGAGATAGACGCAAAACGCACAGAGATGGGCTTTGTGGAAAAATCTTTCAAGGTAGAAGAAGACTGTAAGCAGTGCAAATGGGGTGGTCTGTGCCGTGGTGGTTGCCGCCGAGATAGAGAAAATTTTGCGACAGGTGAGATTGGCAAGACATATCTATGTGGTGCTTATAAAGATTTCTTTGAGTATGCATATCCCAAAATGGTAGAGATTTGTAAAATGATACAAAGTAGAAGTCAGATGCAGAGAGGGTAATTATATATGTTTCAGATAATCGTTTCTTTTTTGGTATGTATTATAGCTACAACAGCAGGCTCGATAACAGGTGTTGGTGGTGGTGTCATCATCAAACCTATACTGGACGCAGTAGGTGGTATGCCATCTGTTCAGGTAAACTTTCTTTCTGGTTGCACAGTGCTTGCTATGTCGGTGGTATCTGTAGCTAGGAGCCGTGGCAAAGTACCAAATGTTAGTGGTAGAATATTGATGTTACTAGCACTTGGCGGTGCTTTTGGTGGTGTTACAGGTAAGTATGCTTTTGACTATGTGCGTAGTATGTTTGAAAACCAAGATATGATAAAGGTTATACAAAATGCGCTACTAGGTCTTATAATACTGGGTATATTTGTTTACCTGAAAAACCAGTCAAAAATTAGAACGCTGGATATAAAAAGCTCGATTGTTGCTATAATAATAGGTGTATTACTAGGAGTGTCAGGTGCTTTTCTTGGTATTGGTGGTGGGCCTATAAACTTGGTGGTGCTGTACTACTTCTTCTCCATGACACCCAAGATGGCTGCATATTGCTCTGTTTTCATCATCATGCTGTCACAGAGTGGTAGCCTTATTGTGAGTGTGGCAGGTGGTGCGCCAGAGTTTGATATAGCTACTATGATAGCGATGGTAATAGGTGGCGTAGCTGGTGGCTTTATCGGCTCACATCTTGATAAATACATAGATGATGACAAGACACAGAAACTTTTCTCTGTGGTTATGATAGCGATTGTAGTGCTATCTGGCTATAATATAGCCTCTGTACTCTGGTTCTAGATAATATTTTATGGCTGTGATGAAAGTATATCACAGCCATTTTCTATGCAAAAATTTATACGAAGAAAGTCGGTTTTTCTTCTAGCAACTGTCCTATCTTGCTAGAGCCAGAGTAGATATGTGTTTTGTACACGTCCCGTAGTAACTTGATATCTTTGTTTTGCAGTGCAGTAATTATATTGTTGTGTTGTTCGCACAGGTTCTCTAGGTCCTTGTGGGAGTGTATATCGGCAGATATAGTGCGGTAGCGCTGATAGTTTGGTAGCATGGCAGAGAATGTATGCCATATGGATTCACGCCCTGTGGTAGCGTGCAATATATGGTGGAAGTCGTTATCAAGAGCTAGGAATTCATTTGCTTTTTGGTGTAGTGCAATACTGTCATCTACCAGTAGCTTTTTTTGTTTAACGAGTGATATCTGTGCTTGTAGCAGTGGTATCTCCTTGATATTCTCTATAGCATCTTCCAGTATGCCCACCTCTAGCTTTTCACGCATGAACATAAAGTCGGATATATCTCTGAGGTCTATATGTGAGATTTGTGTACGGCTTTGTGGGTGAATTTCTATCAGATTATGCGCTGCTAGTCGCTTGAATACATCGCGTATGGGTGTTCTGGATACACCAAAGCGCTTTGCGACCTCTGTTTCTCCTATTTGTTGCCCTGGTAGCAGTGTTAGCGAGATTATCTCCTCCACCAATATGTTATATATATCATCGCTGGTAAAAGGCGATGCTTTTTTTATTTTGTCCATATATAGTAGCTCCGTTCTATGATAATTCTTGTATACAACAATATTATAGCAAAATAGTGGCTGTTATTCAAGCTATATTGCAAGATACTATTATATAGTAGTATTTGTTGTGTTAAATATACAAATGATGAGTGGTGCAGTTGTGCAAATAACAGTTTTAATAGAATATTTACAAGTAGCTCTTGTATACAAGATATCTTTATGGTATCATTAGCGATAGTTACAGTAAATATATCGTGCTGTAAAACTAAATATTGATAGAGGTAATTATTAATGAAACTTACATTTAGGTGGTATGGTCCAGATGATAAAGTTACACTACAGAATATTAGGCAAATACCTAATATGAGCGGTGTTGTAACTGCGGTATACACAACTCCTGTTGGCGAGATTTGGAGTAATGAGGAAATTTCTGCCCTAAAAGAGCAAGTAAACAATGGTGGGCTAGAGATGGAAGTTATCGAGAGTGTGCCTGTACATGAGGATATTAAGCTAGGTAGGGGCGATTACTTAAGATACATAGAAAACTACAAAGAAAATATTAGGCGTCTTGGTGCTGCTGGTGTCAAGGTTATTTGCTATAACTTTATGCCTGTTTTTGACTGGACACGTAGCCAACTAGACAAAGAGCTAGAGGACGGCTCTACTGCGCTTGTATTCTACAAAGAGCAAGTGGATAAAATGGACCCTGTTGCTGGTGACCTTGCACTACCAGGCTGGGATGCAAGCTATACAAAGAGCGAGATGGCAGAGCTTATAGGTGCTTACAAAGCTATTGGCGAGGAAGGTCTATGGAAAAACCTAGAGTTCTTCCTAAAAGAGATTATCCCAGTGGCTGTGGAGGCAGATGTCAAGATGGCTATACATCAGGATGACCCACCATGGAGCATTTTTGGTATCCCACGTATCATCACAAACGAGGCAAACATAGATAGATTTTTGAGCCTTGTAGATGTTGAGCACAACGGACTAACACTATGTGCAGGCTCTCTGGGCTGTGCGTCTTTCAATGACTACCCAGCTCTTGTAAGAAAATATGGCAAGATGGGAAGAATACACTTTGCACACCTAAGAAATGTTAAGCTACTAGAAAATGGCTTTGAAGAAAGTGCGCATTTCTCTAGCTGTGGCTCACTGGATATGGTAGAGATACTAAAAGCTTACCACGAGGTTGGTTATACAGGATATATCCGCCCAGACCACGGCAGAATGATATGGGGCGAAACTGGTAGACCTGGCTATGGACTATATGACAGGGCACTGGGCGCATCATACATCACAGGTATTTGGGAAACTCTTACTAAACTAAAATAAATATAATTTGTGCCAATATGGCAGAATGGAGTTTATAGGTATGAAGCTAAATATAGCGAGCATAAAAAACACTGCTGACTGGGAAAAAATAGGCGTAAAACTACCTGGCTTTGATGTTGAGGCTGTTGCAAAAAACACGGACACAGCTCCTAAATGGGTGCACTTCGGCGCTGGAAATATTTTCCGTGGGTTTATCGCACGCATAGGGCAGAGCATGCTAGAGGCTGGCGTGGAGGACACAGGTATCATAGCTGTGGATACATTTGACTATGATATCATAGATAAAATTTACACACCATATGATAACATGACTATGCTAGTAAGGCTAAGAGCAGACGGAAACGTAGATAAAGAAGTTGTTGCTGGCGTTAGCCGTGCTTACAAAGCAAATGTTGATTGTGATGACTATGCAAAAATTGTGAGCGCATTCGAGAACCAGAGCTTGCAGATGGCTAGTATGACAATAACAGAAAAAGGCTATAACCTAAAAACTACAAGTGGCGATTATCTGGATATAGTAAAAGCTGATATAGATAACGGCCCAGAAAAACCACGCCATGTTATGAGTATCCTGACAGCATTGCTGTTTGCAAGATACAATAATGGCAAGCACCCAATAGCTATGTGTAGTATGGATAACTGTAGCCACAATGGCGCAAGACTGCAAGCTTCTATAGTGGATATAGCAGAAAAATGGCTAGAAAAAGGCTATGTAACAGCAGATTTTATCGCTTACCTAAACGATGAGAACTGTGTTGGTTTCCCATGGTCTATGATAGATAAAATCACACCACGCCCTGCAAAGAGCGTAGAAGATGACCTTGCGAAAATAGGTGTTGAAGATATGGCACCTATAGTAACAAGCAAAAATACTTTTATTGCGCCTTTTGTTAATGCAGAAATACCAGAGTACCTAGTAATAGAGGACAAATTCCCAAATGGTAGACCGGAGCTTGAAAAAGGTGGAGTATATGTAACAGATAGAGAAACTGTAAATAAAACAGAAACTATGAAAGTTACTACTTGCCTTAACCCACTACATACAGCACTTGCTGTGTATGGCTGTATACTAGGCTATAACAGGATATACGAGGAAATGCGTGACCCTGAACTACTAAAACTTGTAGAGACTATCGGCTACAAAGAGGGTATGCCAGTGGTGGTAGACCCAAAAATCATCAGCCCAAAAACATTTATAGATGAAGTAGTAAATGACAGGCTGAAAAACCCATTCATTCCAGACGAGCCACAGCGTATAGCTACTGATACTTCCCAAAAAGTGGGTATCAGGTTTGGTGAAACAATAAAATCATACATAGCAAGCGAAACACTAAATGTAACTGACTTGGTTGCTATACCACTAGCTATTGCTGGCTGGTTTAGGTACCTACTAGCTGTGGATGATAATGGTGAGAAGTTCGAGCTTAGCTCCGACCCACTGCTAGATGAGCTTACAGAAAAACTAGCTACTGTGACACTTGGTGGCGCATATAATGGCGAGCTAGCAGAGATACTATCAAACGAAAAAATCTTTGGCATAGACCTAGTAAAATGTGGTTTGAGCACAAAAATCGAGGGCATGTTCGCAGAGCTTATCGCAGGTGCTGGCGCTGTTAGAAAAACACTACAAAAATACACTGCATAAACTGCTCTATTGCAAATACAGTAGTTCTGTGTTACAATTAAACTATAATACAAACTACTGTAAGTGTGGTGTTATTTATGAGAAAAGAAGACCTTATCCTTGTTGGTAAATTCCCAGAACGGTATAATTATATACTAAAAACGGACATACCTACTTACAACATATACTATACCCACGGTTTGGAGGCACATCTGCGTAAACACAGGCATTTTTCTTGTATCAAGTACCTAAAAGAGCTTGAGCAGATTATAAAAAACCCTGACTATATTGGTGTTAATCCATATGAGCATGGTGATAGTTTTGAGCTTGTGAAGATATATGACCGTAATGTGCTGGTGGGAATAAAGCTGAGTGTAGAGGGGGAATACCTATATGTTTCCACAATACACGAGCTACAGCCGTCTAAGCTTAAACGACGCATATATAGTGGTAGGCTGAGGCAGGTAAAAGGTGTTGACAAGATATCATAATTTGTGTATAATATAGGTAGAGTAGGTAACACTATCAAACATGGCGTTAGAGGTCGGAAATGGTTCCCGACACACTCTTTATGAGTACCTGAGATGATGGATACACCGCCCATCCTAATAGCCTAATAAAAGAAAGCACCTTTGCGGAGTTTCCGTGACTATGGTGCTTTTTTTGCATATGGAGGTAGATTTTATGGATAAGATTGAGGTAGCAAGGCTTATTGATACAGCGATTAATGCACGCAAAAAGTCGTATTCACCATACTCGCATTTTATGGTGGGGGCTGCACTGCTAGCAACAGATGGCAACATATATAGTGGCTGTAATATCGAGAATGCAGCATATTCACCCACTATTTGTGCGGAAAGGTCTGCTTTTGCCAGTGCTGTATCTGACGGTGTGCGAGACTTCTCTGCTATTGCTATTGTAGCAGCGCTGGATACTAGCACAGAGCTTGACTATGTGTCACCCTGTGGCGTCTGTCGCCAGTTTATGGCAGAGTTTTGCTCGCCGAACTTCCCAGTAATCATGGCAAAATCCACCACGGACTACAAGATAATAACACTGGCAGAGCTACTACCACATAGTTTTTGTAGCACAGATATATTGGGTTGAGATAGGAGAGTGTAGTATGTTTATAGAGATGAGTAAAAGGGCGCTTACCATACAAATGGCAGAAGATGCTGGTTTTAGCCATGCAGGATATGCAGAGATAGAAAAAATGGAGTTCCTAGAAGAAATCCGTGATATGTGCGCGGTGAATAAATGTGGCAAATATAACACAAACTGGGCGTGCCCACCTGCCTGTGGCACACTGGAGGAAATAAAAGAGCGTATAAGCATGTATGACTATGCTATGATTTTGCAAGCGACAGAAGAAATGGAAGATGATTTCGACTGGGAGGCGATACAGAGAGCCAGCAAGCGCTGTGGGGATAGCCTGCATAAGCTCACAAGGCAACTGCGTGATATGGGCAAGACTGTGCTACCCATGGGTGCAGGTGGTTGCAGTAAATGCGATAAATGTACATATCCAGACTCACCATGTCGCTACCCAGACGAGCTTAACCACAGCATGGAGGCTTGTGGGCTTTTTGTTAGCCGAGAGTGTGAGAAAGCTGGTATCAAGTACTTCTATGGAGCACAAACAATGACTATCAATGCAACTATTTTTATAAAAGAGTAGGATTAGTTATATAAACAAATATTAAGTAAAATAAAGAAGCAGTGCCAAGTTTTTATACTCGGTACTGCTTTTTGTGTAGCTAACGTGTTTTATCAAATGAAGAAAAGTCGCCGATAGCCTGTGCTATTTTGGAGAAAGAGCCACCGAGGCTAGAAAGGTCCGTGATGGAGGCAAACTCCTCCGTAGATGCAATTTGTCGCAAGAAAGAGTAGTCAGCATCTCCAAAACCTAGAGCAATAACATCAATGTTGTCGTTATGGCACTTATTAGCTATGGATATGGCGTAGTTGCTATTACCCCAACAACCATCGGTTAGTACTACTATATACCTAGTAGCACTGCTGTTTTTTGCTGTAAGCTCCCTGTAAGCCAGAGAAAAAGGCTCGGCATCGGTGCTCATACCAACATTTACCTTTGCAAGCTTAGATATAGCTCTTGCTACAACAGCGAAGTCGCTTGTGGGGGATAGCACAGTCTTAGCAGTGCGGGCAAAAGCAACAATCCCCACCCGTGTAGTACGGCTGTCCATCTGGGATAGAAAATTCTGCATAGCACGCATTGCCTCTTGTATTGGGTCGCCACACATACTGCCAGACAAGTCCACAGCTAGTATGATATCTATAGTTTGTGGTAGGTGAGCAGCAGGGGAGAGGTCGGTCCAAGACATATCCTGTGTTATTGGCTCTATATTTATCGGTAGCTGTTTCTGCGTTTCTTGCTGAATTGCAGATACTTCTATTACGCCATTCGCGTTATATTCGTATGTCACATTTATTACAGACTTTGATGTGCGAGCATGCTCGATATTCGTCACAACATATTTGTTTATAAGTGTGTTGTCCATGGGTCGTGGGTGCTCACCCTGTAGCACATATACTTCCAGCTCATTATCCCTTGCACGTGTGCGCAGTGTGAATGCCCTAGTGATACGTGCTGGTATCTTGGTATTTTTGTTAATGATAATACTATTTACATAGCTGTTACCATCGCTACTCACCGATATCATGCCCAGAGAGTGCGCGGTTACATCGGTGACTGCTTTTGCACCTTGTATCAGTAGCTCGTTGCTCCTTTTTTGCCCCAAAAGACCGCTGATAGCAGGTACTGGTTCGCCTTTTTCTGTGATATTTGCACGTATTGCAGCACCTAGTGCAACTGCTTCATCGACATTCACACCGCCCAGTGGGTGCTTGCCAGACATCTCATACACAAACTTGTGAATCATACGCATACGTGTAGAGCCACCAACAAGTATTACACCATCTATATGGCTCCACGACTTGCCAACGGATGCCAGTAGCCTGTTTGTGACGTCTTTCGTTGTGCCTATAAGGTGCTGTGATATATCCTCGAAAGTTTCTATAGTTATGTCTATTGTTTCTCGCAGATTATTATAGCTTATTGGCACATTCACTATGTCTTTTGCTGTAAGCTGTTTTTTTACATTCTCCGCAGTCACCAGCAAAGATGCTACCATCTCTGGGCTGTCACTGGGGTCTGCTCCTGTTCGCTCATAAAATTCATTTGCTAAATAGCGTGCGATACAGTCATCCCAGTCTTTACCACCAAGCTCGTGGTCGCCATCGCTACCCAGTATGGATATCTCAGCTTTGTTGATATCGGCTATTGTAGCATCAAATGTACCGCCACCGAGGTCGTATATTAGCACGGTTTGTGGCTGGTCTTTCTCTGTTAGCCCATATGCAAAAGCGGCAGATGTTGGCTCGTTTATTATCGCAATGACGTCTATACCAGCTTTTTTGCTCGCTGTGATAGTCGCAGAGCGCTCTTTGTGTGTGAAATATGCAGGGACAGTTATAACCGCAGCATCAATCTTCTCGCCTGTTTGCTGTTCTGCTTCTTCCTTTAGTTTTTGTAGTAATATGGCAGAAAGGTCCGTAGCTGTGTATGTTCTGCCGTGGATATCTACAGAAAACATATCTTTGCCCATGCTCCTCTTGAAAAAAGCTACAGCGTTGGTATCGCCAAGAGACTGCATATTCTTTGCATCTTCGCCAAATAATACACTGCCATCTCTCTCGAAATACAGGACAGATGGCGTGGTAGTAGAGCCAAAACTATTTTTAATTACCACTGGCTTGCCTGTGTCGGTGTCTATTTTTGCCACAGCACAAAATGTAGTGCCCAAATCTATGCCTACACGAATTCCCATAAATAAGCTCCATTCTGTGGTTAACCACAATTTATATAAAATGCCCACCACAAGTAAATAGCTCGTGGCAGGCGATAAGATTTTTTATTCTACAGCAATGCTCCTAGACTTTGCTTTAGCAGCTGCAACGTCCTCGCTTGACATTGTTGTGCCAGAGGTTGCTTGCATAGTCGCGTGGATTTCTTTGCCACTTGTTACATCTGTACCTGTTACGTTTAGTATGCCCTCGTTATTTAGTGTGAATGTAATCTGTATAGGTGCACCAGCAGGCAAGTTGCCAGGGAGGTCTAGTGTTGCATTTCCAAGCTCTAGGTCTGGGTCTATCTCGAAAAATTCATCTGCATAGTCACTCTCGTACACAACTATTTCTGCACAGTCTTGGTTATCATCAGCAGTACCAAACTGCTTTGTAACACTAACAGCATTGTCGTCCATTGGTGAGTTTTTGATAATCATGTTACAGCATTTTTCTTCGCCGTTGTTCACTACACGTATAGCATAGCTCTTAGTAGTAGCAACTGTAACTACCTCGCTCATGCTCTTGCCACGCAGGCCAGGTATGGATAAAGTGCTAACTGCCGCTGCCTCTTGGTATTTCTCAGCTTCTTCTTTTACTGCTTCATCACTGATATCTACCTCACCAGACTCTAGCTTTTCTTTCCATTCTTCTACTTTTATCTCATAAGCACCCAGTGCATAAATAGCAGCACCTTTTGCAACAGCCTCATCAGGCTCAAGTATTTTTGGCTCCATACCATATTTTTCTACTAGGGTTTTTGTTACCTGTGGCATCCTTGTAGAGCCGCCAACAAGCAGTATTTCATCGACTTTATAACCCTTTTCCGCTGCAACAGCAATAGCAGCATCGGTTTTCTCTATGGATTCATTTAGTAGTGCGAGGGTTATCTCGTCAAAAGTATCCCTGGAGATATTAATTCTAGCACGTAGTCCAGCTGCATCAAGCATTACGGGCACTTCTGCACGGGAGGATAGTTGCTGTTTAGCTTTTTCTGCCTTTAGCCTTAGATCCTGTTGTGCATATTCATCGAAGTCACCATCAAAGCCAGTTTCTGAGCAGAACTCAGATGCTAGGTACTGCATAAGAGCATCATCCCAGTTTTTGCCACCTAGCTCGTGGTTACCGTCGGAGCATATTGTTCTAATTTCGCCAGAAGCTATATGCATTATAGTAACGTCGAAAGTACCACCACCAAGGTCGTATACAAGTATAGTTTTCTCATCTTGCTCCTTTGCACAGCCATAGTAAAGGGCTGCGGCTGTTGGCTCACTGATGATTTCTATTACATTAAGACCAGCGATAGTACCAGCATTTTTAGTTGCAGTACGCTCTGCAGTGCCAAAATAAGCAGGGCATGTTATAACAACGTCGGTTACCTCTTTGTCCAAAAGTTTGGAGGCATCTTCTGCTAGCTTGCGTAGTATATATGCAGATACTTCCTCCGGTGTTTTATCCTCTCCGTTGTAGCTAGCTGCATAGTTTGTTTTGCCCATAAGTGTTTTTACAAGAGAAACAGTGTTTTGTGGGTCTATTACAGCATTTTCTTTTGCTATTTGCCCTACTACAACCTGTGTGGGGCTTGCAAAATTCACAACAGATGGTGTTGTGTTATCGCCCTCTTGGTTATTCACGACAATTGCACGTGATGTGTCGTCAACATAAGCAATACAAGAATATGTGGTTCCAAGGTCTATACCAAATATATACTTAGACATTTTTACTTACCTCACTATTTTCATTTTCTATTATTGTTTCTTCATAAGAGTATACATAGACTTTCTCTGCAGATATGGTTTTTTCCTTATAGTTATAGCCACAGGATAGTGACTGCGCTACTTTACCATGTAGGGTCTCGTCGTTTGTAGTTACTTTTTTTATTGCTCTCTGCCTGATGGGCACACAGGTGTCACCATCTGCACTTCTATATATTTCCACGTTGTTTTTCTCTAGTATATCCTGTAAATCATACGAATAGTCTGCGAATACTTTGTTTGGGATATCCTGCTCGCCCTCGGGTTTTGCAAGGTAGGTAGCAGTCATACGCATAATACTATCACGCACCTCTATAATATCCAGCAGTATTGGGCGCACAAGCTGTGCATACATATCTTCTTTGTACTTTTGTAGCTCTTTGTGCATCTGGTCCACTATCTTGTCGGTGTTGTTTGAGTGCATAATCTTTGTATCAAATACGCTATTAAGTGCTTCTATTTTCTCGAAAATCTGTTGTTGTGAGACTATTAGTGAGTTAAGCTTGTCCACAACATCATCAGCAGGTGTATCACAAGGTGTACTTTCTACTACAGGGTTCTCTATATCCTCAGCAGATGTATCAGGTTGCTCACAGTCGTTATCTGTGCCCTCTGTAGGTTGGTTGTCCAGTAGCTCCATTGGCTTAAATTCATCCATAACAAGGCTCCTATCTCTATGTTTTTATTATGCCTCCTGTGTGCTGAGTGCTTTTTTTGAAAAAACATTGTCATTCCACAGTTTGCCCATTTTGGGGTCTGCGTTCCTAAATAACCACTCCATAGGTGGCATAACACCCTTGGGGTTATACTTGCCTTTATCCCTAGAATGGCCTATAGCACTACATGCAAAGAAACGGTGTGTCTTGAACTGGACACAGGTATTGCTGAGGAAACTCTCCATATTGTTTTCTTTTAGGAACACACGGCACAGGTGGTCTTGGGTGTCGTAAAAATCTGTAAATTTTTCTGGTTGCTCGCTCATCAGTTTGTTAACTGCTACCGTACCCAAATCATCCTCTAGCCCTGCGGAGTCAATCTTGCTGATTACTATAGCCAGTGGCACGCTGGACATCTTGTTATCGCTTAGCCCAGTTATCTCACGTAGCTTGTTGAGGAATGTGTTTATTATTTCGTTTATATCTGCACTACCAATGCCAGCAATGTCCTCTGGGGATAGCTGCCCCTCGTACTTATGCCTTATAGATGGGATAGCAAAAGGGTCTATCATTAGCACTATGCCCTGGCAATACTCATATTGCTTTTGCACTTCGTTCTCGTTATTATCAGTGAAAACCTCGCCAGCTATATCATATACATGGACCAGCCTTTCTGGAGAGAAAGCAGGGTGTTTGACAAAAAAGCTAAATGAAACTGAGCTTGCAGTGTTCCTATCGTTTGAGCCCTTTGTCATCCTTGTAGTGCCGTTGTTGTAGTCCTGTTTAATCTCGTTATAAATCTGTTGTTTGTTGCTGTTGTAAAACTCTATATCAAAGCCCTTTGCTGGTGCAACTGTGGAAATGAAATCCTCAGAAAAAGCAGTGATGAAAGCAGTTTTACCCACAGAACGTCCGCCAACAACAGGTATGCAGATAGGTCTGCTCTCTCTATCGGACAGTGTATGTCCACACAGGGGACATTCAGCATCTAGGTGGCGTCTACCATTGAAAAAAGTAGTTGACAGCTTTTGACCACAGTTGCAAGTTCTCTTTAAGATACCATACACACCTGGGGTGAGGTTTGTGTGCTTTTCGCCACATTTAGGGCAGATATATGTAGGTATCAGGCTCTTTTCTTTGCACTCGTGACATGCTGTGAATATCTTTTTGTTGACTAGGAACAACCTGTCCGTTATCCATATTAGCGTAAAACCAAGGTAGATTATAGCCATAAAGACAAGTAGAATAACTACATTAAGAGTAGTGATTGCTGCTGTTATTGCAGAGCCACATATGATTACAGCAAGCATTGCCAGTATGTAAACTGCACCCCAAAATATCTTTGCAATCCATGAGCGCCCACCAAGGTCGCTAAGACGTACTCCGTAGGCAGATATGGAGTTTGCATTTCTTATCCACGCCCCTTTTATAGTGCGCCATAAGTCCACATAGCCCTTGCCGAAGTAATAGCTTTTTTTTGCTGGTTGTGGTGATTTAGCCATTTTTTATCTCCATTTCTATGACAATATACCAGACATATACTGTGTATATTGTGCTGTAAAGTATTAGTTTTTACAAAGAAAAACACTCACAATACTATTAGCCATACAGGTGAAGTTGAATAGTATTGTGAGTATGTATGTAATCACGCAGTAGCGACATTGCTGTCAACCATATTTTCTTTGAAAGATTTGAAGTAATTAACAATAGCTGTGCCACCACCCCAAAGAACACCGCCAGCACCGCCAACCATAACAAGTGCGGACAAAAGCATTACTGCAAAATAAACAATAATAATGATAATTCCAAGCCCTAATATAAGACCAACAATCCCATAATCGTTACGCATAGTTGCAAAACTCCTTATTCTATAAAATTTGTAAAAAAAGACAATATAGTGTAAAAGTGACACGAAAACTTTTTTCTAATTTTAGCAAAAAAGGGAGTAATTGTCAAGTTGAAAACGACAGATAGTTACAGTATTTGCTACTATAAAAGACAAAAAACCTAGTATCTAGGAGTGTGTACACAAATTCCCAGACACTAGGTCATTTTACTTTACTACTGCTGTTACATATTCATCTATTAGTTGCTGTTTGCCATCATACAAATACAGCTTGCCAACATCTTGGGTACTGTTATAGTCACCTAGGAAATAAATATAGTTATCTAGTCGGTAACTGTAGTCAGTAACACCACTGCCTATTGTTTTGGAGCTACCAGTGTATATGTTTAGCTCTCCACTGCTGGTTATATTATCATAATCTGTATAGTATAGCACATAGTTTTCTTCGGTAAATATTGCTTGGTCCGTTTGGGTGTCATCTGTTATACGTGTGCTTTTTTCGCCGTCCAGCCTGTAAATTTCGTATGTGCCATCACCGTTTGCTGTACTATATATCAGTTCATCTTTGTACATTATGTTGGTGTAGAGCGTGTTTATTTCTGCAAGCTTTTTTGGTGTTGATAGTGTGCCCTGCGATATACTAGCAAAATAAAGCGAAACATCTTTGTCCTCTTGCCTGTAGTAGATGCCGTCGTCATTAATTATTACAGGGTGGATAAATGTGCTATCGTTGTGTGTTGCAAATATAGTAGCACCCTGCCCCAGCACTGTATAGTGGTAATCAAACAAATTACTGCTTAGCGAAGCTGTGATATGCTCGGTTGCTTGCTCCACCGTGGTTATATCAGAGAAATCAAGCGTGTTATTTATGGGACGGGATTTTGAATATACAGCACTATTAAGGTTTGCATTTGCTACAGCAGAGCCAGCAGATATTTCATCATCTAGCACTGTAAAGCCTGTGCCAGTGGTGTGGTATAGTGTGAAAAGAGGTTCACTGTCATACGCTGTTAATAACAACTCTCTTACTTCATCACGCATTTCTTTCTGTGCATAAGCCTCCTGTGCTTCCTCATAAGCTTCTTCATCAAGCTCTGTATAAGTAGCACCCCAGAAATTCTTTTTCTCCACCATATAGTCAGCTTCTACAGGTTGCGTCAACGCACTATCAGCTACTTTTAGGTTATCATTGAAAAAAGTGGCTGGGTCTATTGTGGTATCACTACTGTTTTGGGTTAGGTAGAAAATGCTGCCATTCTCTGCGGTATCCAGTACTTGGTATGCTTTTTCTGCAAGAACAGTGACTGTGCCATTATATTTTTTTACTTGATATGGGTTGTTGTTATCCCCACTATGCGAGGAATAAATTACATCACCGTTGTCATTTATAGAGTATATGTCAGACATATCTTCGTCCACGAGTACAGGTGTAGCGTTTTTATCAGTAAAATCTAACATATAAAGTGCTGTGGTATCGCCTTGCTCTGCTGTATAGTATGCTACGTCGTTTTCTGTAACAGCAATTATCTCACTAGCATTCTCTGTATGATACGAAGTGCTACGGTTACCACTGTTAAGAAATAGGAAACCGTCTGTAGTTATAAATAACAGCCTGTTATCGCTCAAAAAGGCGAACTGCCCTATAGCGACATCTTCTGCAAGTGCAATTTCTTCGTGCTCGTAATTAGAAAAGAAATTGAGAAAGCCTACGGTGTCTTTTTTATATAGATTAGAGCTTGACTGTGGGTTGTTGCTCATATATGCAAGTATTGTTCCGTCGTGAGAAAGCTTGATATATTCTGATAAATCATAGCCAGCGAATGGTGAGAAATTTTCACGGATACTTATTGGTGTTTCTAGCAGTGGGCTGGAATATTTTAGCGCAGTACCGTGTTGTAGATATAGCACTGGTATATTTTTTTGTGCATTTGCACCAAGCCCCAAGAAATTATATGCACGGAACCCAAGTGAAGCTATAAAAATGGCTAGGACAAAGCAAATAGCGGTAGTTAATAGCGTCATTATGCGTTTGTGCAAAGGTTTTTTGTTAGATTTATCAAACTCTACTACAGTGCCTTTTTTTACACGCAATATAGCAAAAGGTGTGGTGATGCGCTGTAGCATACTCATGCTAGCTCCACTCTGTTTGTTAAGAGGGTCACCGCACTCTTTGCAGAGCTTTGCTGTGGATTTGTTTTCTGCACCACAATTCATACATTTTTTCATCAGTTCAACTCCTTTACATGTGGCAGGTAACTATGACTCGTTAGCGTTTGCTTCTAAGTACTCCTCTAGGCACATTTCACTCTCCATGATTATCTGTGCGTGGTTACTGCCTACATATCTGTAGTGCCACGGTTCATAATTGATTTTTGTGATATCCTCCTTGCCCTTGGGGTATCTTAGGATAAAGCCATAGTCTGCACAGTTTTCTTGTAGCCATTCAAATTCTGGTGTGTTTTCAAACTCCTCTACTATCCAGTTAAGGTCTATAGCAAGCCCAGCAGAATGCTCGCTGGTGCCAGGTACTGCGATGTATGCCGCGGTAGCAATGTAAGCTTCTTCATCTGTGTATCCTAGATTTTTATATTCTTGTACTTTGTTGTTAAAGTTCCTAGTCTGTGTTTCGTTACTGCGATATGCCGACAACACCCACAAGCTAATACCGTCTCTGTTTGCAGCTTTTAGCATTTCTTGGTAGGCGTCGTTAACCTTGCTATTCACTGTAAAAGAAGTGCCTGGTATAGGTACTGTGTCTGGGTCATAATCCTCTGGTAAGAAGTTCTCGAAATTTACGAGCATGGGCATTTCAGCCTCGTAGAATGGGTCGTTAATATCTACATCAGTGGCAACACTATCTACAGAACTACTGCTAGGCACAGAGCT
>CAYJFF010000001.1:0-64083 GCA_964369345.1 uncultured Oscillospiraceae bacterium | reverse complement strand
TAATATCTACATCAGTGGCAACACTATCTACAGAACTACTGCTAGGCACAGAGCTGCTACTTTCCACAGAACTACTACTAGGCACAGAGCTACTGCTTTCCACGGAACTGCTACTAGGCACAGAGCTGCTACTAGGCACAGAGCTGCTACTAGGCACAGAACTGCTACTAGGCACAGAACTGCTACTAGGCACAGAACTGCTGCTAGGTACAGAGCTACTGCTTTGTGAGGAACCGTCACCAGTAGAATTTGTTGTTATTGCTGTAATAGCAAGCACTAGGCTACATGCAAGCAAAAACAGAACACCACGGTTTCTGCGTACTTGTGCAGCTCTTTTTCTTTCTGTACTATTCATGGATTTTTCTCCTTGATTTATTTGTTATATGAAGTATATATGCAGTTGAAATAACAGTTATTGGCACAGCAAAGAGAATACCGATACTACCAACAACTGCCTGCATAATCTCGGTTGCAATCATCTCTAGGTTAAACAGCATAATAAGGTTTGTCTGGTAGTTTACCTGTAACAAAACAACAGCCAAAGAGCTACCTATATATGCGAGTATTAGCGTGTTTGTCATGGTGCCTATAGCATCTGTTCCCACTGTCATTCCAGAGCGTATGAGCTGTGACATTTTCTTTTCCTGCATCTCCTCATATACCTCGTTCATTGCAGAGGAAATAGTCATTGCAACGTCCATTACAGCACCCAGAGAGCCGATAACAACACCACTCCATACAAGAGCTTTTAGGTCTAGCGGGGTCTCTAGGTAAGTTAGCATGATATAGTCGGACTCTGCTATGCCAGTGAGCGAAAGTAGCACGGACATTATGGTTGCAAGCACACCTGCTACAAGCACGCCACCGATATTCCCCACTATTGCAGAAATTGTCTTGGGGTTTACGCCGTTTATCAGTATCAAGCTCATAAAAATGATTGCAACACACACAACAATGGTGAGCAGGTATATATTGACGCTGGAGAGGATTGCAGGGATGTATACCAGTATTATTATCGCGCAAGTAAAGCCGAGTGAAAGCACAGTGCTTACACCTTTCCATTTACCGATAATTAGTATAATGAGCAAAAATGCAGTCACTAGCATAAGCGTGGGCGTTATGCGGTTGTGGTCTGCAAACTGCCACGTGCCAGCCTCGGTTTCTGTATCGATGTAGTAGTTGAGAATAACCGCGCTACCTACTTCTATTTCATCTTGCTGTACGGTAAAAACCATGTCTATCATCTGGAAACCCTCTACAATGGTTCCGTCTGCCCAACCACTAGAAACCTGTGCTCTAAAAGGGATTTGTTTATTAAGCACTGTTACAGTACCATCGGATGAGCTAAGTTCCTCCATAATAGGCTCGCCAACTTGCAGTATAGTAGCAAAGGCAAAGTCCTGCGTAGTTTCGTTAAATTCATACCCTATAGTGGCATTGCCAACAACTATAAAAATAATTGTTAGGACAACCACAGCATATTTTATCAGCATATCTTTGCAGATTAGTATTTTAAGTTTGTTCATTGGTTACAATCCGTTCCGCCGGTTTTCATGGCATTTGTTTGTGGTAGTTTGCTGTGGTAACTATGTTAAATTGGCAAAATGGGGAAATATATTACTATCTTGCTTTCAATATAGCATAAAAATCCATAGCTTGCAAGTATATCCAAGTAGCTAGTGAATACTATACTCAAACAAAAGTTAATGTGATGTTAAAGAAATGTGACCACACAAAGAATATTTTTTGCACAAAGCACATTGATATACATATTATACAAAGTAACCACTGAATTTATTGTGGTTTTGGGGAAGTTTGTGGTAGAGCAGATTTTGGGTGTAAAAAATGTCGAAAAATGTTGTTTGAATTATCCTTTGTTAACATTTTTGGGGGTTGCATTTAGTATCAAAATATATTATAATCTAGGTATGTTGTGGGAGCGAATGGGAAAGTTTGTTATAATGTGGGATAGGAGGTGACGGAAATGCTTACCGGAAGAGCAGAAGCGACTATCGATGATAAAGGAAGAATGAGCGTGCCGGTAAAGTTCCGTGACTATACAGGGAGCAGTTTTATCATGCTACCAGGTTTTGACAGACAAATTATTATCTACTCTATGGATGACTGGAAAGTGTTTGCAGAAAAAATAGCACGTGCCCCAGAGGAGAGAATGAAGAAACTACGCAGATTTGTTTCTGCATATGCAGAAGAAGTCTCGATGGACAAAGCAGGGAGGATACTTATCTCTGCAAGCCTTAGGAAAAGTGCTGATATTATAAAAGATGTTATGGTAACAGCAGCTTTTAATAAAATAGAGATTTGGGACAGAGAAAAATGGCACAACATGATGGATGGTATAACACTAAAATCTATAGCGGACGAGCTAAGAGAGCTTGATGACATGGGGATGTTCTGAGTGTGAGTAAATGGGGGTGTATTTATGGCTTTTGAGCATATATCGGTACTAGCAGAAGAATGTATGACGGGGCTGAATATAAAACCTGATGGCATATATGTAGATGGCACTGCTGGTGGTGGCGGACATTCTTTTTTGATAGCAAGCAGGCTGACTACTGGTAAGCTGTTCGCACTCGATAAAGACCCAGATGCCATAATAGCAGCTACTGAAAAACTAAAATCACTACCACAGGCAGAGGTTGTAAAGAGTGACTTTGCACAGCTTGCAGATGTAATGGTGGAAAAAAACATAGATGGTGTAGACGGAATACTGCTGGACTTGGGGGTTTCTTCCCACCAGCTAGATACAGCAGATAGAGGTTTTTCTTACATGAAAGACGCACCACTGGATATGCGTATGAGCCAGAGTGGCATATCGGCATATGATATTGTAAATAACTACGATGTAAGCTCGCTTGCACGTATTATAAGAGAGTTTGGCGAGGAGAAGTTTGCGCTTGCTATTGCAAAGAAGATTGCATATGCGCGTGAGGACAAAGCTATTGCCACCACTGGGGAGCTAGTAGCAGCTATAGAGCGTGCTATCCCACCAAAAGCAAAGCGTGAGGGTGGGCACCCAGCAAAAAGGACGTTTCAGGCTATAAGAATTGCTGTTAATAGTGAGCTGGATAATTTGTCTATCTGCCTTGATACAGCGTTTGATAAACTGGCTGTGGGTGGTAGGTTTGCTATTATAACATTCCATTCACTGGAGGATAGAATGGTGAAACAGAAATTTGCAGCGCTGTGCACAGGCTGTACCTGTCCGCCAGAGTTCCCAATATGTGTGTGTGGCAAAACACCACGTGGGCGCCTAGTGAATAGAAAACCTATAGAGGCAACAAAGGAAGAAAAAGATGAGAACCCACGCAGTCGCTCGGCAAAGCTGAGAGTTATAGAAAAATTGTAGTAGGGTAGGCAGTGTTACGAGGAGGAAGTACAAATGCAAAATGCAGCACAACAATTTATAGAAGCAAACGAAGCGTATGAGCGCTATCGCGATAATAAAAGTCAAGAAGTGGTACAAAAGCCAGAAGTAGTCGTTACAAAGCAAGAAGCACTGAGAATATCGGACAAGATTAAGTTAGTGCTTTGCTTTGGTATGGTAATTATGCTTATAGTGCTGTCGCTAGTACACAATGTGGCAGTGGTAGAGCTAGGTGATAGTATAGCTACACAGACAAATCATCTAGAGACACTACAAGAGAGTGCGGCGCTAAAAAGTGCAGAGTACGAAAGAAATATGTCCATACTAACCGCAACAGAGGAGCTACAGGGCGAGCTGCTACTGGGAGAGGCTGAGAGTTATCAAATAGAGTATATAAATCTAAACGATGCAGACTCTATAGAGGTTACTGAGATAGCACAAACAGAGTCAATGGTACAAAGAGTTGTGTCGACTTTTGAAAAATTATTGGAATATATGAAAGAAAGCTAAAATATTATTAGTAAAGAGAAGTATAAAAAAATAGACCTATCTGCCGTATAATAGTATAGCAGATAGGTTTTGTTGAAAAGTTTTATATGGCTTGTAGAAAAATGTCAAAAAATTGTTTTCGTAGCAAATGTTACTCGTGGAGGTGCTGGTTTGGGGCTAATATCAAATAAAAAAGCAAAGCAAAAAAATAAAAAAACTACCATATTAACGACAAAGCAAAGGTTGACTGTTTGTGCAGTTATACTTACGTTTATAGCTTTTGGGATTGTCATAGTACAGCTATACAATATCCAGTTTGTAAAAGGTGATGAATATCAAAAACAAGCACTAGGACAACAGCTATACTCCACACAGATAACCGCAAGCCGTGGGAGCATACTGGATAGAAACGGTAATATGCTTGCTGTGTCCCAGCCAGTATGGAATGTCTTACTATCACCATATGACCTTAATACGGTTGATAAGGAAGACGAGGAGCAAGCAAAACAAGATGCAATAGATAATGCGAATGATATTAATATTGTAGCACAGGGACTTAGCGAGATACTGGACGTAGACCCACAAAATATATGGGATGCAGCGCAAAATGAGAAAAATCACTACTATGTGGTAAAAAGAGATGTGGACAAAGAAACTACAGACAAGGTGCTTGCGTTTGCTAGTGAAAACGATATAGACGCTATAAGCCTAGAAGAAAGTAGTGAGCGTGTGTATCCATACGGCTCTCTTGCATCTAGTATTTTGGGGTTTGTAGATTTTGATAATAATGGCGCATATGGTATGGAGTCATACTATAATACAATACTTAGTGGTACTCCAGGTATGATAGTTCAGGCGCAAAATGCAAGAGGTGCTGATATGCCACTGAGATATCAGGATGAGTACCAGCCACAGGACGGCTACACAGTAATAACAACGATAGATGCAACTATACAGCAAATAGTAGAAAAACACCTGCGTACAGCTGTGGTGGAACATGGAGTAAAAAACCGCGCATCTGCAATTTATATGGACATAACCACTGGTGAAATACTGGCGATGGTTACAATGCCGGACTTTGACCCCAACACACCAAGCTATATATCCGATGACATAGCACGTGCGGTGGTAGATGAACTAGCAGGCGAAGAAGGTTATACCGAGGCAAGGGAACAAGCGTGGTATAACCAGTGGAATAACAAAGCTATCAGCGAGCCATACGAGCCAGGCTCGGTATTTAAAATAATAACACTGGCAGCAGGGCTAGAAACAGGTGTAGTAACACCAGAAAGCACCTTTGAGTGCCCAGGCTACCATATTGTTGGTGGTGTACGCAAAAACTGCTGGAAAACAGTGGGTCACGGTCACCAAGACTTAGCAGAGGCTACAAGGAACTCTTGCAACCCTGCATATATGATGATAGGTCAGGCACTGGGTGCGTATAATTTCTATGATTTCTTCGAGGGATTTGGGCTGACAGACCCAACAGGCATAGACCTACCAGGAGAGGCAAGTAGCATTTACCACAGCGAAGAAGCACTGGCTAATCCGCTGGACTATGAGAACTCCCTAACAAGTATGTCGTTTGGGCAGACGTTTAAAGTAACACCAATACAGATGATAACGGCTGTTGCTGCTGCGTGTAATGGTGGGTATCTATATGAGCCTAGCATAATAAGCCAAGTTATAGATAGCCAAGGAAATATAGTGGAGCAATATGAGCCAACGCTACAGCGCCAAGTAATATCCGAGGAAACATCCGACCAAATAAACGAGATACTGGAAACAGTTGTAACAGATGGTTCTGGTGCGCTTGCTAATATACCAGGCTATAGCATAGGTGGCAAGACCGGTACTTCACAAAAAATTGACCAGCTAGACCAAACTGGTGAACAGGAATACATACTATCATTTGTGGGAGTATCACCAATGGATGACCCACAATATGCTTGTCTTGTGCTACTGGATGAGCCATCTATAACAAACGCATATGGCTCGACAATCGCAGCGCCGATAGTAGGTGCTATATTTGATGAAACCTTGCAGTATCTAGGGCTAGAAAAAGAGTTTACAGAGGATGAAGAAGACCTAGCAGACATAAAAATGCCTGACTATATCGGCTATGAGCCACATGAGGCTGTGAGCATGGTAGCGCAGAGATATCTTTCTGGTAAGATAGTGGGATATGGCTCTGCTGTTATCGAGCAGTCACCAGCACCTGGCACAGAAGTACCGAGGGGGAGCACGGTTATCTTCTATACAGAGGAAGAGTATGAAGAAGATATGGTAGCAGTGCCTGACTTGCGTGGAGAAACAGCGATGAGTGTAAACAAATTGCTGATAAACTCTGGGCTGAATATACGTGTTGACGGAGTTGACGAGGATAATGAATATGCAATAGCAGTAACACAGGATATAGCAGCAGGTACAATGGTGCAGCGTGGCACTGTAGTCACGGTGAAATTCGTGCCGACAGCTGTGGAAAACGACGAATAACAAACGCGTTATCTTTGATATTATATTCTGATGATTGAGGGTGGCTTTATGAAACTAAATGATTATTTGGCAGGGCTTGTTTACAAAACAAATATAAATGATATCGGGGATGTAGAAGTTCTTGGCATAACATCGGATAGCAGACAGGTGAGAAAAGGCTATGTTTTTATATGCATAAAAGGTGAGAAGTTTGACGGGCACAGTGTGGCAGAGCAAATGCTGGATAAAAAAGCTGTGGCAGTGGTAACAGACCATGATATGGGGCTGGCTAACCAAATAATAGTAGAGAATACAAGAAATGCATATGCTATTATATGTGCAAACCACTTTGGCAACCCAGCAAAAAGGCTGAAACTGATAGGTGTAACAGGGACAAATGGCAAAACTACTATTACGTGCCTTATAAAGAATATGCTGGAGAAACTGGGCAGAAAAGCAGGCCTTATGGGCACTATACAAAACGAGATAGGCGACCTGTGCCTACCTGCCAAGTACACCACACCGGACCCAATACAGCTACACGCAATGTTTGCAAGAATGGTGGAGGCAGGGTGCGAGTATGTGGTAATGGAAACATCGTCACACGCGCTGGATCAGCACAGGCTGGACGGTCTGGAATTTGAGATAGGCGTATTCACAAACCTAACACACGACCACCTAGACTATCACAAGACTATGGAAGAATATTTTGAGGCAAAGGCAAAAATGGTGGGTATGTGTAAGCATATTATCACGAATATAGATGACAGCTATGGCGAGGTAATAGCACAGCGTTTTGGCGAGGGTGCGATTACTTGCTCGCTGGATAGAAACGATGCAGACTATACTGCTAAGAACATCAAATACAGGCAATCTGGTAGTAAATTTGTACTAGTGGGCAATGGCTTTATAGAGAGAGTAACACTGGCTATGCCTGGTAAATTCTCAGTGATGAACGGCATACAGTCGATGGTGACAATGCTTGTTCTGGGATATGATAGCGCCGAAACAGCACTGGCACTAGCGGACTGCCACGGTGTTACAGGCAGGGCGGAGATTATCCCAACAGGGGATAGGGGCTACACGATAATACGTGACTATGCACACACACCAGATGCACTAGAGAAGATAACAGCAGCACTAAAAGAGCTAGCAGAGGGTAGGCTGATTACACTGTTTGGCTGTGCAGGCAACCGTGATAGAAGTAAAAGACCTGATATGGGAGAGGCTGCAGCAAAGCACTCTGATTTTGTTGTGCTGACATCTGATAACCCACGTGGCGAGGATATGATGCAGATAATTAATGACTGCAAACCTGGGCTTGATAGAGAAAAAGTCAAGTATAAAATAATCCCAGACAGGTACGCAGCTATCCTGTGGGCGATAGACAACCTAAAAGAGGGCGACCTATTGCTACTAGCAGGCAAGGGGCACGAAGACTACCAAGTGCTACATGATGAAACTATATACTTTGATGAAAAGGTATTGGTGGAAGAATTTCTAAACTATAACTGAAGGATTTTGGGTGGGGAAAATGAAAGCTGTAACAGTGGAGAGTATAGCAAAAGCACTGGGAACAAAGTGCGCAATAACAGATGTAGTTACAAATATATGCACGGACTCTAGAGAGGCAAAAACAGGCAGCTTATTTATAGCGATAAATGGTGAGCGTGTAAATGGACACGACTATATAGAAAAAGCACTGGGAAATGGCGCTGCTTGTGTGTTAGCGCAGGAAGACCGTGATTACACATCACCACGTGTTATAGTGGTGGAGGACAGTGTAAAAGCTATGCTGACTTTATCTGCGTGGTACAGGGCTCAGCTACCTGTTAATATAGTAGCGATAACAGGTAGTGTGGGTAAAACTACTACAAAAGATATGGTAGCAGCAGTGCTGGGGGCAGAGTTTGAAGTTACAAAAACCATGGGCAACCAAAATAATGAGATAGGCATGCCACGTACTATATTTGAAATAGAGGAGAGTACGCAAGTTTCTGTAGTGGAAATGGGTATGTGTGGCATGGGTGAAATAGCAGAGCTTGCACAGGCTGCAAAGCCAAATATAGGTGTTATAACAAATATAGGTGTATCGCATATAGAGCTACTGGGTAGCAGAGAAAATATACTT
This sequence comes from uncultured Oscillospiraceae bacterium, assembly GCA_964369345.1. Classification (GTDB taxonomy): domain Bacteria; phylum Bacillota; class Clostridia; order Oscillospirales; family Ruminococcaceae; genus Angelakisella. The sequence goes on along the minus strand of CAYJFF010000001.1, from coordinate 55,603 downwards.
AAAGCTAAGCTGGAACTAGCCGAGGAGCTAGCAGATGGTGCAGACCTGTACCTATGTGCAGATAATGAACTGCTAAATAAAGTTGAAATACCTAGACTAAATGTGATATACTATGGTGTTGATAATTCAAATGCAGATATAAAAGGCGATATACTAAATAGCACACCACTAAAGACGGATTTTGTGATACATTATGCTGGTAATGCGTACACAGCTACGTTGCCTGGCGTGGGCAAACATCTGGTGCAAAATGCACTAGCGTCGTTTGGTATTGGTGTGAGCATGGGTATGTCACCACAAAAGGCGATAGAGGCACTGGGAAACTATACACCGTCTGGCATGCGCCAAAAAGTAGTAGAAACAAATGGCGTTACAGTGGTGGAGGACTGCTACAATGCAAGCCCCGACTCCATAAAAGCGGCACTGGCAACACTGGGTGACTTTGTAGTTGCTGGCAAAAAGTATATGGTGTTGTCGGATATGCTAGAGCTTGGCGAGATATCGGTACAGAGCCACTATGACTGTGGTGTACTAACTGCACAAAGCGGTGCAGACTGCCTAGTGTGTGTTGGTGACTACGCAGAGAGTTACGCAAAGGGTGCAAGGGATAGTGGGCTGGACTGTGTGCACTATTTTGCAAGTAAGGCAGAGGTGTCGAGCTTTCTAGAGCGAGAAGTAAAGGCAGGGGATTTAGTTTGGTTCAAAGCGAGTAGGGGAATGAAGCTAGAGGACTGCATAAATAGTTTGTATGAGTATTTATCACCAAATAATTAAAGCGTTTTGCAGATTGGAAGTATAAGGTATGGATAATTTATTTGTAGTAGTAGCCGTGGGAATTGCGTTCCTTGTTACCTCGGTTTCGGGGATTTGGCTATTGCCGATGTTAAGAAAGCTGAATTTTGGGCAAACTATATTGGATATTGGTCCCAAATGGCACAAAAACAAACAAGGTACGCCAACAATGGGTGGTATAATGTTTATTGCAGGTATAGCTTTTGCTGTTGTAGCTGGCTATACAATGCTTGCATACGGCACGCCGGAGGGTGGTGTTACTGCGTTTTTGGGTAACGAAATATACAGAGCACGTCTGTTCTATGGGCTGATACTTGCTATTGGCTTTGGGCTTATAGGCTTTGCTGATGACTATATAAAAGTAGTTAAAAAGCAAAACGAGGGGCTAAAACCTATGCAGAAGATAGTGCTACAAACACTTATCGGCTGTGTATATCTGTCACTACTGTACATAAGTGGCGATAAGATGACCACGCTGATTATACCGTTTTTGGGTACTATAGATATCGGGCTTTTCTACTATCCATATGCTATATTTGTTATGATAGCTACATCAAATGCAGTAAACCTAACCGATGGCATAGACGGTCTGTTGTCCTCTGTTACTTTTGTGGTTGGTATCGCATTTATGGTGATAACAGGTATGCTATATATGAACGAGATGGCTATAATGGCTGGTGCGCTGGCTGGTGGTTGCCTAGGCTTTTTGGTGTGGAACTTCTACCCTGCAAAAGTATTTATGGGTGATACAGGCTCGCTGTTCCTGGGTGGTGTTGTACTAGCACTTGCGTTTGGTACTGGGCTATCATTCTTTATACTACTGGTAGGTATAATCTATGTAATAGAGGCAGGCTCGGTGGCACTACAAATGACATATTTTAAGATAACAAAAGGCAAGCGTATATTTAAGATGAGCCCCATACATCATCACTATGAGATGTCGGGGTGGAGCGAAGTGAAGATTGTAGTAATATTCAGCATTATTACTGCCATAGCTTGTGCCATTGCTATATACGCAGTGACAAAGATATAATAAAACCTACGTGGATTATGGGGGTGGAGAACATAGCTGTTAGAGGAAAGTTTAGCACTGTAAGTGTGAAAGATGAAAAAGGTGAAATAGACATTAGTTTTTTGGCTTTGGTGCTCATATTATTGGTGTTTGGGCTTATCATGATGTTCTCGGCTAGCTATGCAAATGCCTACTACCAGCATGATGGAAATAGCTTTCACTACATCACACGTCAGTTATTGTTTGCGGCTATAGGGCTTGTGGCTATGGTGGTCATATCTAGGATTGACTACCACTGGATGCTTAAATGGTCTTGGCCAGCGTACCTAGTTTCTGTACTAATGCTTATATTTGTATTCACGCAGGACCCCATAAATGGTGCACGTCGCTGGATAGATATAGGTTTTACCACTTTTCAGCCGTCTGAGATTGCAAAGCTGGCTGTAATAATGTTATTTGCAAAGACGATAGCTACAAATGATAAGAAAATGCATACTTTTAAGTATGGCATATTGCCATTTGTGATAATACTAGCACCTGTAGTAGGCTTGGTGCTAATGGAGCCACATATCTCTGCAACAGTTATTATAGTGGCGATTGCCGCAGTAATGCTGTTTGTAGGTGGCATTGCTATAAGATGGATTGTAGGTGCAGTTATTGGTGGTGGTATTGCCGTAGGTGTTGCAATGCTTATCCCTAGCATTAATGAGCGTGCGATGTATCGTGTTAATATATGGAGGGACCCTTTCGATGAGCCACTGGGCGCAGGATTTCAGACAATACAATCACTGTATGCTATAGGTTCTGGTGGGCTGATGGGAACAGGCATAGGTGGCAGTAGGCAAAAATATTTGTTTATACCAGAGCCACAAAATGACTTTGTTTATGCCATAATTTGCGAGGAACTGGGGTTTGTGGGTGCTGTACTGGTTATCATCCTGTTTTCTTTGCTTATCTGGCGTGGCTTTACCATAGCGCTAAAGTCAAAAGACAAGGTAGGTACCATGTTAGTTACAGGCTTGACTGCACAGGTGGGCGTGCAAGCTGTGCTTAACATTGCGGTGGTTACAAACACAGTGCCAAACACAGGTATAGGACTACCATTTTTCTCATATGGTGGTACAGCGCTACTCATGCAACTGGTGCAAATGGGAATGATACTCTCGGTATCACGGCACGCAAATATGCAAAAAGAATAGATGGGGGCAAAAGAATGAAAACATTTTTATTTGTCTGTGGTGGCACAGGTGGGCATATAAACCCAGCTCTTGCTGTCGCAAATGAAATTAGAACAAGGCACAAAAATATAAAAATAGTTTTTGCAGGCAACCCAAAAGGTATGGAGGCGAAACTTGTGCCACAAGCAGGGTACGAGTTTCTGCCTTTCCGTGCTATGGGCATACAGCGCAAGATAAACTGGACTAATATTTGCAGGAACACGCAGTCTGTGGCGCTACTGGTAACTGCTAGTAGCAGGGCGAAAAAACTTATAAACAGCGTAAAACCAGATGTTGTTTTTGGCACTGGTGGATATGTTACTGCACCTATACTGGTACAGGCATCACGTATGAAAATAAAAACAGCCACTCACGAGCAAAACGCACTGCCGGGTGTTACCACAAAGATACTAGCAAAGCGTGTAGATGTGCTCATGGTTGCGTTTGAAAAAGCAGCGCAAAGACTGGGCCTAGTGGAGAGCGCCATTATTACAGGCAACCCAGTAAGGCAAGAGATAGTGGCGGTGGATAGGAGCAAAGCACGTGCAAAGCTAGGTATAGCAGAAGATGAATTTTGTGTTTTATCATTCGGTGGTAGCCTCGGTGCCGGCCGTGTCAACCAAGCTATAGCAGAGCTTATTGCTACATATGGTGACGATAGCAAAATACACCACATACATGCTACAGGCAGTGTGGACAAAGAGAACTTTGCAAAAAATATGGACAGCTTGGGTATTGCGTACAAGAACAGCACACAGCTAGATATAAGAGAGTACATAAATGATATGGGTGACTGCATAGCTGCTGCCGACATAGTGATATGCCGTGCTGGCGCAAGCACTCTTGGTGAGCTACAGGCAGTGGGCAAGGCGTCAATACTTATACCATCGCCGAATGTTGCAGAGAACCACCAATATCACAATGCTATGGACTTAGTGAACAAAGGTGCGGCGCGTATATTAGAGGAGAAAAACCTAACAGGAAAGACACTGTCTGCCATGGTAGCAGAGCTGAGGAAAAACCCAGCCACAGTTGCAGGTATAGGTGCCAATGCCAAGAAGATGGCAAAACCTTTTTCTGTGGAGATGATAGCACAAGAAGTTTTAAAATTGGCAGATATTAAAGCTAAAAACAGCATTTCTTAACATTTGGTAGCATTTTTTCTGTATTCACATATTATGGTTATGCGGGGTAATTGCCCGATAATATATAGAAGGGGATGCAGAAAATGTCATATTACAAAATCACAGGCGGCAATAGGCTGGAGGGCACTATAGCAGTACAAGGTGCAAAAAATGCTGTTCTGCCACTACTTGCAGCAGCGAGTATATGTGGTGATAGCAAAATAACTAACTGCCCACAGCTAACAGATGTTGATGTAGCACTGGATATACTGGCGCATCTGGGCTGTGGATATACACGGAATGGTAGCACAATACACACTGTGCAGACTGCGTGGGGTAGCCCCACAGTTCCAGACGAACTTATGATGGCTATGCGCTCGTCGATAGTTTTTCTGGGTGCTACGCTATCACGATTTGGCAGGGCAGAGATGGCACTACCTGGGGGTTGTGAGCTTGGTGGCAGACCTATAGACTTGCATATTTCTTCGCTAGAGCGTATGGGCGCAGAGTTTGAGATAGAAAACTGCAAGCTATCTGCATATGCACCAATTGGGCTACATGGCGCAGAGATATCACTACCTTTCCCGAGTGTGGGTGCAACAGAGAATATCATAATAGCGGCAACATGTGCAAAAGGTGTTACAAAACTATGGGGTGGCGCAAAAGAACCAGAAGTCTTTGATGTTATACACTTTCTCAACAAATGCGGAGCGAAGATAAGTGTGCTAATAGATGGTAGTGTGGAGATAACAGGAGTACCAGTACTGCATGGTTGTACACACTGCGTAATAGCAGACAGGATAGTTGCTGGGACATACCTGTGTGGTGCTGCACTAACAAATGGCATGGTGGAGCTAAAGGACGTAAAACCACGACATCTTTATACCACACTGGCATACCTTAGCAATGCAGGATGTATGATAGAAACAGGTATAGACTACATATTATGTGCTGTGCCGAAAAGACTGAGAGCGTTGGGCACGCTAACAACTGCACCATATCCAGGATTGCCCACAGATATACAAGCACTACTCGTGGCTGCTGCTACAAAAGCAGACGGCAACACAGTTTTTACAGAGAATATTTTCAGTGACCGTTACAGGCACACAGCACAGCTAAACAAACTAGGTGCAAAAATAAATGTACAAGAAAAGACTGCTATTATAGAAGGTGTAAAAGAGCTATATGGTGCAGAGATGGAATGTACAGATTTGCGTGGTGGCGCTGCTATGGTGATAGCTGCACTGGGCGCAGGAGGAGAAAGCAAAATTACTAAACTATGCCACGTAGATAGGGGCTATGAAAACTTTGAGCAAGCGCTAAAGAGCTTGGGCGCAAAGATAGAAAGATATAAGGAATGAAAAAGAATGGATTTTGGCACGGAGCAAAGAAACAAACGTCTAAAGAAAAAACGGAATAGAATTCTCAGCGCAATTGCTCTTTTGTTTGTTGTTTTGGTGATAACGGGTATAATAAGCTTTGCTGTGTACTTTGAAGTTACTACTGTCAATGTTGCAGGGCTGGTGCGTTATGACCTAGAGCAGATAATCACATCGCTGGACATACAGGTGGGGGATAATATCTTTGACATAGACGATAAAGAAAAAATAGCTATGTTAAAGAGCGAATATCCATATATAGACGAAGTAGAAGTAGTGCGCCTGCTACCAGATGCTATCGAGTTTATAGTCACAGAAACAGACCCAGCATTTGCGATTATAAGTAGCCCAACAAACTATACCCTAGTTAGCGAGAGCATGAAAGTGCTAGAACACTGCGAGGGTATGAGCCTAGAGGGTGTACCATATATTGTGGGTATGGATATAAGCTACATAGAGGAGGGTGCATACCTAAGAGAGCAAGAAGCGCGCATAAATGCAGAGATAAGCATAATAAAGGCGAACAGGCAAGTGGGCTGGCAAGAGGCTGTGCTGGTGCTAGAGGAAGAAAGAGAGCGGTATGTGCAAGTTGTGGATACACTTGACAAAGCAGAGAGTTTCTATAAAATTGCACAGGAGCAAGGGCTTGAGGAAATATCCTACTGTGATGTAAGTGATGAACTATCACTAACCGCTCTTTATGATAACAAGATAATACTGGAGCTAGGCTCTGAACTAGAGCTAGAATATAAAGTGGAGTTTGCAAAAGTAGTGATTGATGAGCTCAGCGAAAACTTTGTTGGTACTATAAATACACAGACAACAGCAAACAATGGCAGGGTGTATACCATGGAGGAGAGCATTATCGCTATAATGAATGAGAGCTACAAGGAGGGGTATTACTAATTTTAGGGAAATTTACATTAAATTAGCATAAAAATATAAGAAAAATAGCTAAATAAGGATTGATTGTTAGTTTGAAATATGATATCATTAAAATAATAGTATTTGTAAGGTGGAGGAATGGCAGATGTTTAGAAGTATAGATGTAGATGCAAGCACAACAAATGAAGTTTCGATAAAGGTAATCGGTGTCGGCGGGGGCGGCGGCAACGCAGTTAATAGGATGTGTCAGTCTGGTATGACAGGCGTTGAGTTTATAGCTGTTAATACAGATATTCAGGTTCTTAATAACTCAGCAGCAGCATACAAACTACATATTGGCGACAAGCTAACAAAAGGCCGTGGTGCAGGTGGTAACCCTGAAATCGGCAAAAAAGCAGCAGAAGAAAGCAAGGACGACATAGCAGCAGTGCTAAAAGGCACAGAAATGCTATTTGTTACTGCTGGTATGGGTGGCGGCACAGGTACAGGTGCAGCTCCTATTGTCAGCAAAATAGCACAGGATATGGGCATACTAACTATCGGCGTTGTTACTAAGCCTTTCGAGTTTGAGGGCAAACAGCGTATGGTACAAGCAGAGGAAGGCATAAATAGCCTAAAAGGCAGTGTAGATGCTCTGCTAGTTATACCTAATGAGCGTCTAAGCCAAGTATATGAGGACACTATTACGCTGTTCAATGCATTTGCAGCGGCAGATAATGTGCTTTTGCAAGCAGTGCAGAGTATCTCTGAACTGATAAATGTTAAGGGCTTTGTAAACCTAGACTTTGCTGATGTACAGTCTATAATGAAAGATGCTGGATTTGCACACATGGGCGTTGGTAGTGCACAGGGCGAGGGCAAAGCAGAAAAAGCTGCACAAATCGCTATTGCTTCTCCACTACTGGAGACTTCTCTTGCTGGTGCAAAGGGTGTAATTGTAAACTTTACAGTACCTACAGATGTACTGCTAACAGATGTTACACAAGCTGCGAAGCTTATTACAGCTGCTGCGCATAAAGATGTAAACCTAATCTGGGGTATTGCGTTTGATGAAACCCTAAATGACGAGCTGAATGTTACTGTTATTGCGACAGATTTTCAGCATGAGTCTGGCTACAGCATACCAACATATGAAACACCACACGTAGTAGAGGAAAGACCAGTACAGCCAGCTCCTCAGCCAGAAACATATGCAGAGCCACTTGATGACAGAAAAAGAGTGGAAGATACTACATCAGTAAGAGCAGAAGAACCAGTATCACCAAGAAATGTTTATACAGATAAAGACAGCGATATTGACGATATCCTAGAAATGCTAGAAAGACAACATCGTTAATTGTGCTATGTTTACACCTAATAATGAGATGCCCACAACAGTGGGCATCTCATAGTAGTATCTAGACATCATTGACAATGTTGTAACGTTCGGCAGGGGCAAACTGTAATGGTGAATGTAGCAAGGTTATACGGGGGATAAATATGAAGAATAGACTGATGATTTTACCGATGATAGCAATGATGCTTTTTTGTGCCTGTGGTAGCACGGATGTGCAAACTGACCCGTTTGAGAATATGACTTTTATAGAAGAAGTAAAGACCATGCCAGGGGGCGAGAAACTCTCAACTTATAAGAGTATAGGCAGGGTCAACTATATGCTGGACAATGGTGTAACACTTGCATATTATTATGAGGGAACAGTAGATGAACTGGTGATTAATGGTAAAAGCGATGACATAATAGATTTTATGCAAGAACTTGAGCCTGTTATAGATGTTGATAGCTATATAGACATAGTATATGCAGACTATGCAACATACGAGAATAAGCAAGAGTTTTATGACACTATTATGCTTAGGGACGAGACAAGTTTATCACTGGAAACTGAGAATTACATCATGCTAATACGTGTGATTGGCGCGCCTATAGAGGGCACGAATGGAGATATGGCTACTACTCAGTATCCGTATGTATTTAACAAAAACACAGGCGAGAATGTGCCCGTTTGGGAGCTGTTTTCTGTACCAGAGGACGAGGTTATAGACCATCTTGCAAACTTGATGAAAGATGCAAATTATTCATATGACTTATTGGTAGAAAGTATAACAGCCGACAATATTCTTCTATTTGATAATAACTGTGATATATCATTCCCAATAGGTGCAATAGGGAACGACACTATGATTAGTTGGGGTTTTGACTATAGCCAGCTAGGTGATATATTAATTCCAGAGATAACTGGATAACCCACAATTTTTTACTATATTATGTGCCAGAGGTAGGCTGTTAGCTTGCTATATTGGCAGAAAGGAATATTAATATGCAACCTACATATAAGGATATACAGCGAGAAACAGGGCTTGCATTATCTACAATTTCTAAGTACTTCAATGGTGGCAACCTGCGTGATGATAACCGCATAGCCATAGATGAAGCTGTGAAGAAACTAGACTATAAGATAAATACTTTTGCAAGGGCATTGCGTAGCAACTCGTCACACACTATAGGCGTATTATTGCCAGAGCTTACAAGCTCGTTCCATACTGCTATCGTGTCCGACCTAGCAGAAGAACTGCGTAGGAATGGCTATGGTACTATCATTTGCGACTGCAACCTAAACAAAAAGAGGGAACGTGACTCGCTGGAATTTTTGCTGGACAAAATGGTGGACGGCATTATCACCATAGTGTTTGACCCAAAAGGTGAGCACCTGAAAATGGTGGAGGACCGTGAAGTGCCTATTGTTCTGGTGGACAGGCTAGTAGAAAACAGGAGCACGGACGCAGTTATTGTAAACAATGCAATGGCGTCGGAGCTTGCAGTTAATGAATTTGTAGAGGCAAACCACAGTGAGATAGCTATTATATCTGCTAGCAATGATTTTTATACCATGAGCAAGCGTACAGACGGTTTTATATCTGCACTTAAGAGCAAAGGCATAGAGCCAAACCCAGAGTTTGTAGTGTGTGGTGAAATGACGGTGGAGGGTGGCTATATAGGTGCTAAAAAGCTTATGTCGCTAGAAAACCGACCCACTGCGCTGTTTTGTGCTAACTACGAGCTGACGCTAGGTGCTATAATGGCGCTTAATGAGCTGGGGATAAAGATATATGACGATATCTCGCTTATCGGTATGGATAACCTAACACTCGCGCGTGTAGTAAAACCAAAGCTAACTATGGTTATGCAGCCAATGCGTGAGATTGCATTACGTGCAGCTAGCCTTATGCTTGCAAGGCTATCCAGTGACTCAAAAGCTGAGCTATACAATATAGCAGAGTTTAAACCAAAAATACAGCAGGGGAATTCTGTACGTGTTTTGCGAAAGGGCGAGAAGAATTAATGGAAGATATATTGTTTTCTGCAAATATAGTGCTCCCACTGCTCATGCTTATGGCTGTGGGGTATGTTTCTCGTAGATTAAAACTACTGGATGCCTCCACTGTTTCTCAGTGCAATAGTGTTCTGTTCAAGGTGTTTCTGGCTGTTCTACTATTTAACAACACCAGAGCAACGGATTTCGAGAACCTAGCAGATATAAAAATACTGGTTTTTGTAGCAGTGCTAATAGTATTTTCGTTTTTATCTACTGCGCTGTTTGTGGTGGGTGTAGAGCGTGATAACAGGCGACGTGGTGTAATGATACAGGGTATTTGCAGGTCTAACTACGCACTGTACGGCATACCACTGATAACAGCCCTGTTCCCAGGTGGCAATGTGGCACTGGCATCACTGCTCATAGCAGTTGTTATTCCGCTATTCAATGTTTTTTCTGTAATTGCATTGTCATACTGTGGCACAAAGAATGTAAAGATTGGCAGAGTGCTACTCTCTATATTAACAAATCCACTTATTATAGGAACAGTACTGGGTATGGTGTTCTCTTATTATAGCATAACAATACCTAGCTTTTTGGACTCTGCGCTAATAAGTCTAGGCAGTATAGCAACACCATTTGCCTTGTTTATATTAGGTGCAAGCTTTGAGTTCAGGAAGATAACAGGCTTTTTGCCACAGCTAATCACCATAACGCTGGGCAAGCTCATAGTAATACCTGCTATTGCAATAACGCTAGCAGTGCTACTAGGGTTTGAGGGTGTGGAAATAGCGTGTATAATGGCAGTGTTTGGCTCGCCAGTTGCGGTTAGCTCCTACACCATGGCGGAGAAAATGGGTGGAGATGCCGACCTTGCAGCTAGTACTGTGGTGTTCACATCTGTTCTATCAATTTTTACTATGTTCCTTATAATATGGGTGCTGAGGCTACTGGAAATATTATAACATTCAAATAAAAACAAGCTCACTTACCATTAGTTTGGTGAATGAGCTTGTTTTTTTATACTAAGTATGAGAAAGCTTGTTTGTGTATCTTGTTGTCTTTTGGTAGCGAGCGTAATATACCATACACATAATGATTTGTAGGGCGGTGGATATTGGGGTTGCAAGCCCTATAATAAACAGGTTGGTATCTGGCAGTATGCTGAAATAAAAGGCGAGTGGTATCCTAACTAGAAAAGCACCAAGAACAGCCTGTATCATAACAAAGCTTGTTTTTCCACAGCCATTGAAGTACCCAGTGAATGAAAAAATAAAGCACACCAGAACAACATCAAAAGAATAGGATTTGAGGTAGAGCAGGGCAGAGGCAGTGGTAAGTGGGTCATCAATAAACAGGTTGGTGAATATAGTACCGTGGAACGCAGATAGATATGCCATTACAACACCAAAAGATAGCGAGATTGCTATGCTGTAGAACAGTGCGCGTTTGGCACGGCTATGCTTATTAGCGCCGATACTCTGTGCTGTGAATACAGAAAGTGACTGCATAAAAGACAGTGGCACAAGCATTATAAGCCCTGTGATTTTTTCTACAATGCCGACCGCAGCAGAGGCAGTTACGCCAAATTTATTTACAATAGCGGTGACTACCAAGAATGAGACACCAACTAGCGTGCTTTGTAGGGCTACTGGCACGCCTAGTTTTAGTATGCGCTTGGTGTAGTCTTTATCCAGTGTGATATTTGCCCTAGAAAAAGCAAAAGGTAGTGGCTTTTTGCTGATGAGCAGTAGTGATATTGCAACGCTGGACGCCTGTGCGATAACAGTGGCGTAAGCAGCACCAGCAGCACCCATATCCAGCACAGCAACAAAGAATAAGTCTAGCACTATATTCACTATGCATGCTATTAGTACAGCGATAAAAGGCGTGTGGGAGTCGCCTATTCCACGAAAAACACTGCCCAGCAAGTTGTATGCGACTATAAACACAGAGCCAATCGCACAGATAGTAAGGTATGAGCACGCCTGTGATATAGCCTCGGCTGGTGTGTTCATTATATCTACAATAACACTACTAAAAACTGTGAGTAGCAAGGTGATAACAACAGCTAGTATGGTAAATAGAAGTACACTCACGCCGACTACTTTGCCAGTTTTGTCTTTTTGGTTAGCGCCTATATATTGCCCAAGCAGGATAGTTGTACCCATGGATAAGCCAGTACAAAATGTAGTTACAGTCTGCATAAACTGGCTGCCTATGGTAACGGCGGACACATCGCCGACACTGGAAAACTGTGATACTATTAGCAAATCCACAGTGCCGTATGTTACTTGCAGTAGCATAGAAAAGAGTATGGGTATAGTAAATTTGAGTAGCGAGGGGAGCAGTTTTCCCTCAGACAAATTCATATTTTTATTCATATTAATGCTCCATTCAAGTGTCAGTTAGTTTTTTAAAACTATAAATCCATTCTTTGCATAGTTATCGTGACGGATACCATTATAGTATATTTATGTAAAATTTACAAGCAAATAGCAAAAAAAGTTGCCACAGAAAAACTCTGTAGCAACTATTATAATTAAGCTATGAGATATATGTGGACATAGTATCTACGATACCAACACTCACTATATCAAAGAAAATGCTGTAGATAGAAACTGCTATTGCACGCCCGATAATAGTCATGATAGCAAACTGTCGCCATGTTATTTTTGTTGTACCAGCTAGGTATGACAAAAAGTCGTGTGGCATAAAGGGAAGTAACATAGCCACCGTAAATAACCTTAGTGAGGTAGTTTCGCGTGAGGTCCAGTTATCATATTTATCTATTATCTTTTGTGGGAAAATACTGGTTATTACTATCCTGCCAAATCTTTTTGATAGCCAGAAAGACAGCATAGAGCCAATGAAAATACCTGCAAGATTAAACACAAAACCCCACACAGGGCCGAAAATAATAACACCTGCAATAGAAAGCACGGGGTTTGGGATTATTGGGAGCACTACCTGTAGTAGCTGTGCCATTATAAAGACAATAACAGATATGCTACCAAAGCTGGTTATATATGTTTTTATCTCTGTAACTGATGAAAACCAGCCACTAAAGTAGCCATAAAGAGCTAGGGCGATAACGGATAATATCAGTAGGTATGATGTGCACCTAACAAGTATCTTTACAAAACTGTTATGTGGTTTTGCTAAAAGTGTGTTGTTGCTGTTGTATGTTTTCAAAAAAGTTTCCTCTCATAGCGTGTACTAGCACGCTTTTTTATGGCCACCCATTATCTCTACAATAGCACAATACTTGTCTACAGAGCTAACTATAAAAGACTCTTTGTATCTTGGTATTGCAAGTGGTGTAGCAGGCCACATATGGCGCTCGATTATGTTTTCTTCGAGTTTAGAAATCTTGAATGTCTGTGCTGAGTGTTTAGCTGCTATTTTGGGGTGTTTAAAGAACATTACAAAACGGCAGTGTTTCTTTTCTAGGTTAGATGCTATCTGGAAATCGTGTAGCAAGCCGGCACGTGCAGCAGCGGTATAGTCAAGCCCCATGCGTTTGCATATTTTGTAGGACACAAAAGACACATATACGCTGTGGTCAAGCCTGTTTGCATGCTTGGAGTGGTGCTGTATGTTGCGCATATCCTGTACCAGTGGGTTTTCTACGATATCAGAAACTAGCTCCATATAGTGTTGCTGGTCAGAAATACTTATTACATTGCTTGTTTTTTTATCAAAAGCGTCGTCAGCCTTGAAAGATGTGTGTAGCAGTACTTGGTAGCCGATGATAGCGATAGTTATATCGACTATAGCTTTTATTAGGACTATGCTCCATGGGATAATAGCCTGTAGCACAGCAACAGCTATGCTAGAAAGTGTTAGTTTGCCCAGCCAAATAACAGAGCGACTAAAGCGATTTTCATTTTCTTCTAGCATGGTGCCTATGAATATGCGTTTGCTTATTACCTGGCCACAGAAACTAGCAAAAATGCGTGAAATAAGTGCTGCAACCATAAGTGCTGGGATAACGCCCATAACACCAAAGATAAAGTCGTATATCAAGAAGAACAGAGAAAGGTCGGCTATTGTTTTAAGCGCTGTAATAGCGATGAACTGTGTAGCATCTTTTATCATTTCGTGATATATTTTTACAGCTTTTCTGTCTATTGGCAGGTTTACCTTGTTATCTGTTTTTGTTACTTGTGGCTGAATATGAACTACTTTTATATTAAGCCCTGTTTTTTGTGAGCTGATGATACTGCTAAGCTCGTACTCGTATCTATTGCCCTCTATAGCTAGCATATTGTCAAACTTGCTACGGGAAAAAGCACGCAAGCCAGAGCGGGTATCGTCTAGGTCTATACCATATAGAATTTTGGTGCAAACAGAAGAAAATCCGTGACGGAAGTTGTTCTTGTTATTTGTTTCTTTGTCGGTAGAACGTACACCGATAATAAGTGAACTTGGGTTCTCCATTATAGCCTGTGACATGCGCTGTACATCATTTATATGGTGTTTGCCGTCTGCATCTACAGTTACTATAGCATCTGTGTCGTCCCTGTGGTCTTTTATATATGCTATAGCTGTTTTTATAGATGTGCTCTTGCCTAGGTTAATAGGGTGATCCAAAACGGTGCAGTTTGGTAGTTTGTCTAGTTGTGTAAAAATATTTGTTTTATTCTCATTACTACCGTCGTTTACGATGACAACATCACCGATATCGGCTGATAGTAATGAACGTACATATTTGATAAAATCTTTTTCTGGGTTTACTGCAGGTATAACTATGCTTATTTTCATTCAACACTCGCCTATCTAAAAAAATATTGTTTTTTCACTTACCTTATAATACTAACATACAAAAATTAAATTCTTTTTAGTTTAGAATGAAGAATTATATAAGATTTTTATAAGATTTTATAAAGATATTGCTGTATTTTTTTGGTTACTACGATAATAAATAACTTTGATTGTAAGAAAAGTAAAATGTTTAGAAGAAATCCACAAATTTTGTGTGTTTTGCTAAAATAAAGACTTTTGTGTAGTACAAAGCCTAAAAAGCTGGTAGTCACAATATAATATGGGAGATATGATATGTATTTGTGCCAAGTAAGCATAAAACAGCGATATGTCAGAAGTGATATCCAACATACCGCCTACAAGAACTAATCTACACGATATCCCACGCCCCACACGGTTTTTATATACTGTGGTGAGGAAACGTCATTTTCTATCTTTTCGCGAATATTACGTATATGGACAGAAACAGTACTCTCTGTATTTAATATGCTGTCTTCTCCCCAGACATTTTCGTAAATCTGCTTAAGACTAAAAACTCTACCACGGTTTTTTATAAGCAGATATAGTATAGAAAACTCTTTTTTAGTGAGCTTTAGTGGTATATTATCTTTGTGCGCTGTGTGTGAGTTTATATTAAGTGTTAGTTCGCCATACACGACAGTGTTGGGTGGGTTGTAAGTAGGGTTTGAGTATTCACGATATCTGCGCACATTTGACTTAACACGCATCAGTAAATCCATAGGGTTAAAAGGCTTGGTGATATAGTCATCAGCCCCTAGAGTAAAGGCAGTTAGCCTGTCCAGCTCCTCGTTCCTAGCTGTTAAGAAAATTATAGGCATTGCAAAACTTTCACGGATAGTAGAGCATAATCGGAAACCGTCGGTGTCGGGTAGGTCTATATCCATTATTATCAAGTCTACGTTATGATTTATTTTGGTAAGTGCGTCTTCTGCACTAAGAGCCTCTATCATCTCGTAGTTTTCGTTTGTTAGATATAGCTTTATTAAGTTTATGGTTTCGTACTCATGGTCGACAATCAGTATCTTCATAAAAGTTGCTCCTTACCTAGAAGTTAAAAGTAGAAAATCGGTTTGGCTTTATATAAATAAATCTATGAATAGTAGAACAGATGTGAGTGTCAAAAAATGTTTAGCGAGTAGTCTTTTTTCTTTTTGGGTAACAAATATTACAAACGCTGGGATGAGAAAAACGGATATCATACCTGTCATCATTTTTTCTATCTGGAAGTTTGTAGGGTATGAAGCAACCGAAATAGCTATCAAGAACATGTTGAAAACAGCTAACGAACAGAAGATAACATTTGTCAGTTTCTGGTTTTTTATCAGATACATGCCTGCTATTAAGAGTGCGGTGACAATAATTAGACCAATGTAGATAAACAATAATATACCTAGCATAATAATTCCCTCCCTCTAGTTGCCTTTAAGAATGTAATTATTGTATCACAATTACCTGTTTTTGTCAATAATAGTGCGTGCTTGAGCATATTATTAACTAATTTTGTTGAATTATCCTATAAATTTTACAAATAAAAGTGGTTATTAATCCTAATTTTAAATTTTTTTTGTAGAAATTTGTCGAAATTTGTCGAATTATAGAAGTTTTCAAGTACATATTAAAAAGATATAAAGATTTATTTTACTAAAATTATTTTGCTAGACAATAATGTAGTCGAGATTTGTAACAAGAAAGAATTGTGTGCAGGCTACTCGACAGCTTGTTCTTTATTTATATTCATGGGCATATAAATAATATAAAAAGTGAAGTGGGGGAATATTGGTGGAAAATAATAGGAATAGTAGATATATGACAGTGCGTTCTGGAAACAATAAAAGAGCCGACGACAGGCTGAGTAGTACAGATATAAGTGCGCTATTGACAGTGGCACAAACTGTTATATGTGTATTAGCAGTGACGGCTATATTTACATTACAGTTCATTAATGAAGAAACATATGAGGCAGTGGGAGTGTACTATAATGGTGCGATGACAGGCGAGGGGTTTGGTGAGGCTGTGTTTGTAGGACAGATAGCAGAGGGGATTATCAGCAGTCCAGAGGTGCAGTCACTACTAGATGAACTGGGGGTGGATAGCCAGTCGATTAACTTTGCGAGTATGGCTAACACCGCAAGTAGCCTGGCATTTATTAGCACAGCTGGCATGGGTGGAGAAGAAATGCATATCCCAGACAACTTAACTCTGGGTAGAGTGGTGCTCAGTGCAAAGGCGATTTATCCATTGGAGGGGGAGGTAACCTCACACTTCGGGCCACGCATACACCCCATAAGTGGCAATCTTGACTTCCATACTGGTGTGGATATAGCTGCGCCACAGGGTGACTACATATCGGCTGTGTTACCTGGCGAGGTAGAAGAAATAGGCTACTCTGATATATATGGTAACTATATAGAGATAAGCCACGGAGAGAGAATATCAACAACATATAGCCACTGCGAGGAGATAACAAGGGTGGTGGGCGAGGTAGTACGCGTTGGCGAAAAAATAGCAAAGGTTGGTAGCACAGGTGTATCCACTGGGTCGCACCTGCATTTTGAGGTATTGGTAGATGGGAATTACATAGACCCCATGAATTTATACTACTAGGTGGCTGTGTGAGTTTTATTTTTTGGGGCATTGCGTGGCGTGTTAGCTTTTTCTTTTTTGCGATACTGGCAGTCTTTATTGTAATAGATGGTGGTGGTATGGCGCAGGATTTTATACTAGCGGCACTGCTACACGAGATAGGGCATCTACTGGCTATGCTGACACTGGGTGTGGGGGTAGAAAAAGTAGAGCTGAGCATGGGTGGCATAATAATAAACCATAGCAGGCACTGCAAGAGTAGTAACGAGCTGATAGTGCTACTCTGTGGCCCTGTTTTTAACTTGCTTATGGGTGCTTTGTTATATTACTGTGGGTATGATGAATTTTCTGTCGCAAACACGAGCATAGCAATATACCACTTAATGCCACTAAAGGGGCTTGACGGCTGGTCGGTGCTACATAGCACAGCTGTGTGCCTGTGGGGTGTGGGTAAGGGCGAGGTTATATCAGAGATAATATCGGCAGTGTTTGTAACAATGCTAGTGAGCATAGCGGTGATAGCCGTGGTGCTATATGGTGTTTCTGCTATAGTGCTACGACCAGTAGCTATTGTAGTAGTATATTTTATTAGCAAAAAAATATTTAGTGTATAATTTATAGTGGGGTGATTATCTGAACAAGACACAAAAACAGCAGACATTTCTAGAGGGGGCAATAGTGCTCACAATAGCCACTGTAGTATCCAAGGTGCTGGGAGCTATTTTCAAGATACCACTAGCGAATATACTGGGTGGTGTGGGCATGTCATACTTTACATCTGCATATGACCTTTTTACACCCATATATAGCCTAACTGTTACAGGGCTTGGTGTTGCAAGCTCTCGCTTGGTGGCAGAATATACAGCAAAGAGAGATATAAACAGGGTAGAAACTGTGCTGTATGTATGCAAAAGGCTATTTATATGCATGGGAATTATGGGCATGGTGGTGATGTTTTTACTAGCACCATTATTTGTAAATATCATAAAAAACCCCAGTGCGTATTTCTCTGTGATAGCTATAATACCAGCAGTGTTGTTTAGCTGTATTTCTGCAATATACCGTGGTTATTATCAGGGTCTATCCAATATGACACCAACGGCAGTATCACAGATGATAGAGTCTTTCTTTCGTATGATATGTGGTATTCTGTGTTCTTATGCAGTAGATTTTTATTTAAGCAAGCAGTACTTGACTACGGGGCATATTTTTGGGAATACTTTCCATACGCAGGAGGCAGCGAGGCTCTATATCCTGCGATACTCAGCAGCTGGTGCTATAGTTGGTGTTACTATAAGCACTGCAATAGGTGCGCTGTATATCTATCTCAAATTCCGTGCCAGCCATAACAAAAAAATAAATGTAAAGTACCAAGAAAAGCGCTATATTGCCAAAAAACTGGCTATAGTAGCAGTGCCAATTGCTTTTAGTACTGTGGTGGTAAATCTATCCACATTTATAGACCTTGTGACTGTTATGAATTGCCTGAAAATAGCAGTGGAGAAAAACAGCGATATTTTGCTGGAGATGTATAGTGGAAATATACCAGCAGGCGTAAAAGTAGAGATGTTACCAGAGTACCTATATGGTAGCTATTCTGGGCTGGTGGGGTCGCTGTATAACCTAATACCTGCGATAACAGTCGCTATTGGTATATCTGCACTACCGTCAATCTCGCGCAGATGGGCAAGTGGGGATAGTCAGGGTCTACAGGAAACCATGCTATCTGTAATGAGGATAACTATGCTAATAGCTATACCAGCGGGGCTGGGCATAGCTGTACTTGCAAAGCCAATATTACTATTACTATACCCAGCACGTGCAATGGAGGTGAATATAGTATCCCACATTATGCAAGTAATGGGCATAAGTGCCATACTTGTTTCTGCTAGCACATCTATAAACAGCATACTGCAAGCAGTGGGGAAAGAGAGAATACCAATGATAATATTATCTATTGGTGCAGTGGTAAAACTAGTTACAAACTATATGCTAATCTCACGTCCAGATATTAATATACAGGGGGTTGCATATGGTACGCTGTTGTGCCATATTGTTATACTGATAATGGGTAGTTGTGCAGTAACTGTCGCAACAAAAATCAAGCAGTCAATCTATAGAATTTACCTAAAACCGCTGTTTTGTGCCAGTGTTGCTAGTGCGTTTGCACACATTATTTATCAGGTTTTCCCAGGTGAGAATGGCGTGAAAACAGTTGTGGCAGTCGTTTTTACTATGCTAATCTACCTAACATTCATAGTTTTTACGGGTTCAATATGTAAAATTGATATAGAAATGCTCCCGTTAGGAGAAAAAACTGCTAAAAGACTTGAAAAACTGAAATTTTTGAGGTAAAATAATAAAAGCATATTGAAGGGAGTTCCCTAATGAGCAATGCTTTTACCTTGAAAAACAGCTATGATATAAATGACCTTGTGGTGATTATGTCGTTGCTACGTAGTGAGAATGGCTGTCCGTGGGACAGAGAGCAAACACACAAGTCTATACGCAATAATTTTATCGAAGAAGTGTACGAGGCTATAGAGGCAATAGATACCGAGGACACTGCACTGCTACAGGAAGAACTGGGCGATGTATTGTTACAGGTTGTGTTCCATAGCAGAATGGCAGAGGAAGAAAACAACTTTTCTTTTGATGATGTTTGCAATGATATTTGTGCTAAGCTAATACGTAGACACCCACATATTTTTGGGGATACTGTTGTTGACGGCACAGAGCAAGTACTGCGTAACTGGGATGCAATAAAGCGTGGCGAAAAGCAACACACAGGCACAGCAGATACCTTATATGCTGTTTCTAGGTCTTTGCCTGGGCTTATACGCACTGCAAAAGTACAGGGGCGCGCGGCGAAAGCAGGTTTTGACTACACCAATGTGCGCGAGGCTATTGCAGACCTTAGGAGCGAGATTGACGAGCTAGAGGCTGAGCTGGATAGCGGCACACAGAGCGCTATAACAGACGAGATGGGCGACGTGCTATTCTCAGCTGTGAATGTTTCCAGACTGCTAAAGCGAGAAGCAGAGGAAGTGCTATCTTACTCTACTGATAAGTTTATAAGTAGGTTTAAAAGAGTAGAAGAATATGTCACAGAGCAAAATAGGTTAATAACCGACTACACCATGGAAGAACTTAATGAAATTTGGTGTCGGGTTAAAAATAAAAAAGATGATTAAAATTATGGAGGATTTATTATGACAAAGGTTGAACTAGTTAATTCTGTAGCAGAGAAAGCAGGTCTTTCTAAAAAAGATAGCGAGAAAGCAATTGCTGCTGTTCTTGATTCTATTACAGAGACACTTCAAAAAGGCGACAAACTATCTCTAGTAGGTTTTGGTACTTTCGAGGTTAAAGAGCGTAAAGAGCGTACAGGTATAAACCCACGCACAAAAGAGACTATCACTATTGCAGCTTCTAAATCACCAAGCTTCAAAGCTGGTAAAGCTCTAAAAGACGCAGTAAACTAAGTTTTGACTGATATTAAATATTAAGGGTAGTACACACTGCCCAACAGTAGACGACCGCCGAAACATACATCACAAATGTGGTAGTGTTTTGGTGTGTCGTCTTAATTTTACAGTAGAAAAGGAGAAAACTATGAGACTGGATAAATACCTAAAAGTATCCCGTGTTATCAAGCGTAGGACAATAGCAAACGAGGCTTGTGATGCGGATAGAGTGCTAGTTAATGGCAAGGTGGCTCGTGCTTCTTATAGCGTGAAAATAGATGACGTTATAGAGATAGCTATGGGCGCACGTCCTATAAAAATACAAGTGGTAGCACTTAACGAGGTTACTACAAAAGAGAACGCATCACTAAATTTCAAGATTATCGAGTAATATACGCATATACTCCCCCTTTTTTTCATATAATCAAGTGTAACTATATGAAAGGAAGGGTAAAAAATGGAAAATAAAATGTTACAAGAGCCAAGACATACTTTGATGCTGGACGACAGAAATACTGTGCATATTACGGGGGCTACAGACGTTATTAGCTTTGATGAAAACACGGTGATACTACTGACAAATGTTGGCGAGCTGGTGATAAAAGGTGGTAATATACATATTAGTAAGATTGATGTCACAGCAGGCAACTTATCGCTAGAGGGCATAATAGACGATATAAGCTATAGTGAGGGACAACCAGCAGGTGGTTTTCTGGGTAGGTTATTTAGGTAGCGCGTATGATATTTGATGCAGACAACCAAGCTATCATATTTCTTGGTGCTCTTGTCCTTGGTGGGATGCTGGGGCTGTGCTATGACTTTTTCCGTGTCTTGCGTGTGGCTATACCCAGTGGTGCTAAGCTGGTTTTTTGGGAGGACATACTCTTTTTTATTATTGCCACTGCTGTGCTGTTTTTTTTCTTTCTAGGCATAAATAATGGTGAAATCCACCCTGCATACCTACTGGGTGTGTTTTTGGGGTGGGTGCTCTATTACTTTACCTTTGGTGTGTTGGTGATGAGTGTTTCTACATTAATCGTCAATTTGCTGAAAAAGCTGGTATTTTATCCGATTTATAGAGTTTTGTGTGGTGTAAAGAAACTTGTTATCGTATTTTGTAAGTTTTTTTGCAAATTTTTTGGTAAATTTCTGCCCAAAAATGATGTTTAGGTATTGCGTTTCTTGTGCGTTTTGGTATATAATATATGAGGAGAAGCCATGCCACCAGATAGCATGAGCGTTTTAACCAAAGAAAAAGGAGGTGCCGCACACTTGGCAAAAGTGAAAAAACAAAAATATCTGCTAGGAAAAGTTATTAATATGACTGCTGTGGCACTTGCTATTGTGATGGTTATATATTTTTTCAAGGTGCAGCAAGACATAAGCGATATGGAAGTACAGCTGATGGAAAAAGAGCTACAAGTTTACCAGATGGAGCTAATAAACCAAGAGTGGGATTTTTTGCTAAGAGACCAAGAGTACTGCTATGAGCGTATATTGCGTGAAAAGCTGGATTTTGCACATCCAAAAGAGGGCGTTTTCGAAGATGCATCTGGCGCTTGATGAAAAACCCTTGACAACATAGAAATGGTCTGATATAATAACCACATTAAACGCGATGAAAAGAACAAGTAAGGTTTTGCGGTTTTCCCAGAGAGTCCTTGGTTGGTGCGAAAGGACGAAAACAGCATAGCTCGAATACATCTTGGAGCGGCTACCCGAAATATAGTAGGGTTTGACGGGTGCAACCGTTACATTGCAGGAGTTTGCTAGAACTCCCAAAGGGTATTGTAGTGATGCAGTACCGAATAGAGGTGGTACCACGATTTATTTCGTCCTCTGCACGTTTTTGTGCAGGGGCTTTTATTTTTGCCTGTTGCACATAGTATCAGTATAGAATAAAGAAAGAGGTATGAGAAAATGACAGTATTTGAAGAATTGGAGCGCAGAGGTCTTATTGCGCAGATGACACACGCAGACAAAATAAAGGATAAACTAGAGAATGAAAAAGTAACATTCTATATAGGTTTTGATGCAACAGCGGATAGCCTACACGTAGGCCACTTTTTGCAACTTGTGGTTATAAACCATATGATAAAAGCAGGACACACACCTATTTTGCTACTGGGCACAGGTACTACAATGATTGGCGACCCAACAGGCAAGACAGATATGCGTAAAATGCTAACAGAAGAAGAAATTAACTACAATGCTGACAGGTTTTTGGAGCAAATGGGCAGGCTAGTGCCACTGGATAAATGTATAGTAGCACGTAATGGTGACTGGCTGACAAAGCTAAACTACATCGAGCTACTGCGTGATGTTGGTGTGCATTTCTCTGTAAACAGGATGCTGACAGCAGAGTGCTTCAAGAGTAGGCTGGAAAAAGGTCTATCATTTATCGAGTTTAACTACATGATAATGCAGAGCTATGATTTCCTAAAGCTAAACGAAATGCACAACTGTACAATGGAGCTTGGTGGCGATGACCAGTGGTCAAATATTATAGGTGGTGTAGACCTTGTGCGCCGTGTTAAGCAAGAAGAAGTATGTGGTATGACATTTACACTGCTAACTACAAAAGAAGGCAAAAAAATGGGCAAGACAGAGAGCGGTGCAGTTTGGCTGGATGCAGAGAAATTTACACCATACGATTTCTTCCAGTACTGGCGTAATGTCAGCGATAGCGACGTAATAAACTGCCTGAAGCTGATAACATTTGTACCTGTAGAAGAAATAGAAGAGATGGAAAAGCTAGAGGGTAGTCAGCTAAATGCTGTTAAAGAGCGCCTAGCTTATGAAGTAACTGCGTTTGTACATGGCAAAGAAGAAGCAGACAAAGCTATGACAGCTGCAAAAGCAGTGTTTGGTGCTGGTGCTAGTGATGCAAATATGCCAACAACTACACTTGCAGACGAAGATATGACAGACGGCAAAATAGATATACTAACTCTAATGGTAAAAGCAAACCTTTCCCCATCAAAGGGTGAGGCTAGACGCTTGGTGCAACAGGGCGGTGTTTCTGTCAATGATGAAAAAATAACAGATGTGAACTTTGCTATATCAGCAGATGAGCTGAAAGCTTCTGTTATCATAAAAAAAGGTAAAAAAGTATTCCATAAAGTAACTTTAGCATAAGTTTTTAGTGGCAGTTCTCGTACAAACGTGTTTTATAATCCGTTGTTTCGATAGGACTGCCACTTTTCTTTTACTTACAAAAAATAAAGATTACTTTAGTTTACTATTGACAAATACATTTTATTATGGTAAAGTGGTAACATGCAAAACAAAAACGATTATTATAAGTGATATGAGGATGATATATATGAGCAAAAACAAGCTAATAACGCCGGAGGGCACAAAGGACTACTTGTTTGAAGAAGCTATTCTACGTGATAAAGTTCAGAACTCTTTGCGACGTGTTTTTACACTTAGGGGATACTATGAAGTGGTAACACCGGGCATAGAGTTTTTAGATGTTTTTGGTGGTACGGTGTCTGCTATACCACTAGAAAAAATGTATAAAATGACAGATGCAAAAGGCAGACTACTAGCTATGCGACCAGATAGCACAATGCCAATAGCACGCCTTTGTAGTACACGCCTAAAAAACAGACCACTGCCACTTAGGTTATATTACAATCAGCCAGTGTACATCGTTAGCCAGTCGCTAAAAGGCAGGAGCGACGAGCGTATGCAGGCAGGTGTGGAGCTTATCGGGGCAAGTGCGGATAAATCCGACCTAGAGATACTGGTAACAGCAGAAAAATCACTGGAGGCACTTGGTTTTAGCAACTACCGCATAGAGCTTGGGCACGTGGGCGTGTTTACATCACTGGTAAATGCACTGTCCGTAGATGACCAAACAAAAGAAAATGTAAGACAGCTAATAGAAAACAAAAATTATCCAGCGCTTAATGACTTGCTTGATGAAATAGACCAGCCAGAGATAACAAAGGTGATAAAACTACTGCCACGAATGTTTGGTGGCAAAGAAGTGTTTGATAAAGCTCGTGCATGCATTACAGACACAACAACACTGACAGTTATTGAGTATCTGGAAAAGCTATATAGCTCACTGGAAGCACTGGTATCAGCAGATAAAATAGCTGTGGACTTGGGTATAGTAAACCGTGCTGAGTACTACACAGGCATAGTGTTTAAAGGCTATGTAGAGGGATATGGAGAAGAAGTGCTATCTGGCGGTAGGTATGACAGCCTGCTACATGAATTTGGTGAGAGCCACCCGTCCATTGGTTTTGCAGTTGATGTAGATGCATCAGTTAGTGCTATATTACGTACCACAGATATATGCGAAGAAACTGTAGATGTGCTTGTTTTTGCACAAAGTGGCAAAGAAGTAGATGCTATGAGGTATATAGACTGCCTAGCAAAAGAGGGTGTGCATAGCGAGTATGCAGTATGCGAGACTGAAAAAGATGCACTGGACTATGCAAAAGCTAAGGGCATAGCACGTGTGGACATAATAGAAGATAGTGTGAGAAAAGTAGACATAGGAGGTGCTGTGTAATGGCTGTAAAACCGATTAGAGTAGCACTGACAAAGGGTAGACTAGAAGATAAAACGGTGGCACTGTTCAAAAAACTGGGTTATGACTGTAGCGAGCTAGACAACAAGGGCAGAAAGCTTATTTTGCAGATACCAGATGTGGGTATGGAAGTTGTGCTTGCAAAAGCAGCAGATGTTATTACATATATAGAGCACGGTGTTTGTGATATAGGCATTGTGGGTAAGGATACCATAATGGAGTACGGTGGTACTTTCTTTGAGATGACAGACCTAGGTTTTGGTAAATGCAGGTTTGCACTAGCTGGTAAAAAAGATGTGGATTTCTATGCAGGACATGCAGAAAAAACAATAGCTACTAAGTACCCAAATGTAACACGTAGTTTTTTTGCTAGCAAGGGTATGGACGTGCGCATAGTAAAAATAGAGGGCTCTGTGGAGCTTGCACCACTGCTAGAGCTTGCAGATGCTATAGTGGATATCGTAGAAACAGGCTCTACCCTGCGTGAGAATGGGCTGGAGGTATACGAGGATATAGCGCCTATTTCTGCAAGAATAATAGTGAATACAGTTAGCATGAAACTATATCAGGCACGTATGGAGCAGATAATTAGTGATATAGAAAAGGTTTTGTAGGAGATATACGTATGATTACAATAATAAAAGCAGATGGCAAGGCTGAGCTTGAATATAAAAAACTGATAGAGAGCCGTAGTGGCGAGGTGCAAAAAGATGTAGAAGTAAGGGTTGCCAAGATACTTGAGGACGTAAAAGCTCGTGGTGATGAGGCTGTGAGTGAGTATACTATGAAGTTTGACGGTAAAGCTGCTGAGTACTTTGAAGTACCACAGGAAGCTATAAAAGCTGCTATGGAAAACGCAGATCAAGCATATATAGATGCACTGCAAAGAGCGATAAATAATATATCAGAGTTCCACAGCAAGCAAATACAACAGAGCTTTATAGATGCACAGCCAAACGGTGTTATAATGGGTCAGCGTATACGTGGACTACACCGTGTAGGTATATATGTACCAGGTGGTACAGCGGCATATCCATCATCTGTGCTAATGAACGCAATACCTGCAACGATAGCTGGTGTAAAAGAGATTGTCATGGTGACACCACCACTGCCAGACGGCACAGCTAACCCAGATATTCTAGTAGCTGCTGCTATGTGTGGCGTGGATAGAATATTTCTTATGGGTGGCGCACAGGCGGTGGCAGCACTAGCGTATGGTACCTGCAAAGTGCCACGTGTGGATAAAATAGTAGGTCCTGGCAATATCTATGTTGCTACAGCGAAAAAACTGCTGTATGGCGTGGTAGATATTGATATGATAGCAGGGCCTAGCGAGATACTAATAATGGCTGATGATAGTGCACCAGCAAAGTTTGTAGCGGCAGACTTGATGTCACAGGCAGAGCATGACAGGATAGCATCGTCCATACTTGTAACCACTAGCGAGAGTCTGGCAGAGCAAACAGTGGCAGAGCTTGAAAGACAAGTGCAGAGCTTATCTAGGCGTGATATTATAGAAGAATCGCTGAAAAACTATGGTGCTATATTTGTGTGTGATACAAAAGAGCAAGCTATTGATATAGCGAACGACTTCGCACCTGAGCACCTAGAAGTGATGATGGAAAACCCAATGGAGTACCTAGGCTGTCTGGACAATGCTGGCTCCGTATTTTTGGGGAACTACTCCCCAGAGCCACTGGGTGACTACTACGCAGGGCCAAACCACGTGCTACCAACAAGTGGCACAGCGCGTTTCTTCTCTCCGCTCTCTGTAGATGCGTTCATAAAGAAATCTAGTTACATCTACTACACAGAGAAAGCACTTGCAGATGCACACGACGATGTAGTGCTACTAGCAAATAAAGAGGGACTAACAGCACACGCAAACTCTATTATAGTAAGGAAATAAAGCGAGGTAGCTAAGGTGAAATATAATTTACCAAAGAGGATACTAAATCTAACACCATACAGCCCCATAGATGGCGATTATGATATAAGACTGGACGCAAACGAGGGATATTTTGAGCTAACACAGGCACAGAAAAGCTTATTGTCTGACAAAATGGCAGAGATACCATTCAACCGTTACCCAGACCCGTATGCCGTGGCACTGTGCGAGAAATTTGCAGACTTTTATGGTGTGAAAGCGAGCGCAGTTGTAGCATTTAATGGTAGTGATGAATCCATAGGCTTGCTAGTGAGTACTTTCTTTGAGAAACACGATAAAATAGCAGTGTTTGAACAAGATTTTTCCATGTACAAAGTATACACAGAGATATATGGTGTGGAATGTGTGACACTGCCAAAACGTGCAGACCTTACCATAGATGTGGATATGGCTATAGAGAGAATAAATAGCGAGGGTATATCGGCTGTTATATTCTCAAACCCCTGCAACCCTACTTCTATTGCGATGAAAAGGGCAGAGGTTATAAGGCTTATAGAGAGTGTAGAGGCACTTGTTATAGTTGATGAGGCTTATATGGATTTCTGTGAGGAATCTATAATAGACGTAGCAAGTAGCTATGAAAATGTTATCTTGCTGAAAACTTGTTCCAAGGCTGTGAACCTTGCAGGTATGCGTATCGGTTTTACAGTGGCGAACACATTGTTTACATTGGCGCTCAAGGCATCAAAAGCACCATACAACCTAAACAGAGTGTCACAAGTAGTGGGAGAAATAGTCCTGTCGGATAAGGCTTTCTTGGAGAATGCGTTTGCAGATACTATAAAACAGACAGCATTGCTAAAAAACAGGGTATCGGCACTTGCGGATAAATATAGTGGCATAGAGTGTGTGTACCCATCTGCTACAAATTTCGTGTACATAAAAACACCGTTAGCAGAGAGATGTTTTGTAGAATTACTGGAAAAATCCATTGCTATAAGATACATGAAACAATATCTGCGTGTTAGCTGTGGCACAGCAGAGGAAAATGAAAAGTTTTTGGCTGAGTTTGAAAATATCCTTAAAAACGCATAGTTATCTGGATATAAAAAACAGCCCAACCAATATACTGGAGAATGATTATGCAAGAAGTAGAACTAAAAAGAAAAACAAAAGAGACTGACATAGCAATAAAACTTTCGCCGGACTGCGGGGAAAGTACTATACAAACAAACATAGGCTTCTTTGACCATATGTTGACAGCGCTTGCTGTGCATGGTGGTTTTAAACTAGATATCTCCGTAACAGGGGACTTGCACGTGGACTGCCACCACACCATAGAGGACACAGGCATTGTGCTGGGCAAGGCGTTCAAGCAAGCCCTCATGGACACACCAATAGCGAGGTATGGTAATGCATCTATACCAATGGACGAGGCACTGGGCACCTGTGTGCTAGATATCAGTGGTAGACCATTTCTTGTGTTTTCCTGTGACTTTAGGGCAGAGAAAATCGGTGACATGGATACACAAATGGTGGAGGAATTTTTCCGTGCTTTTGCATTCAATGCAGGTATAACGATGCATATTGCATGCCCATATGGTAGCAATGACCACCACAAGGCAGAGGCGATATTCAAGGCTGTTGCACATGCACTGCGTATGGCTGTAAAACCAAAAGATAGCTTGCTATCTACAAAAGGAGTGCTAGATATATGATAGCAATTATTGACTATGGCGCAGGGAACTTGTTCAGCGTGCAGAATGCACTGGACTATCTAGGCGAAAAATCTGTAATAACACGTGATAGTAAGGTAATAGAGAGTGCTGACGGATACATACTACCTGGTGTGGGCGCTTTCCCATATGCCAAGAAGATGCTAGACGAAACAGGGCTGGTGCCAATGCTAAAAAAACAGGTGGAGAAAAAACCACTGCTGGGGATATGTCTAGGTATGCAGATGCTATTTGATAAAGGCTATGAGTTCGAGGAATGTGATGGACTGGGGCTGATACCTGGTAGCGTTGATGGCGTTACAGACACGGGGCTAAAGATACCGCATATGGGCTGGAACAGTCTGGATATACTACAAAAAGACAACCCACTGCTGAAGGGTGTTAATACAGGCGACTGCGTGTATTTTGTGCACTCATATATGGCAACAACACCTAGCGAGTATCTAGTGGCGACTGCAAGCTATGGTGTGGATATTACTGCTATTACAGCGAATGGCAATGTATATGGCACACAGTTCCACCCAGAGAAAAGTGGCGAGGTAGGTCTTATGATGCTTAAAAATTTTGGAGGGCTAACTAAGTGATAATATTACCAGCGATTGATATAAAAGATGGCAACTGTGTGCGACTGCTAAAGGGAGATTTTGGCACTGTGGAGAAAGTGGCAGAAAACCCATTCGACACTGCAAAAGGCTTTGAGCTAGCAGGTGCTACATATCTGCATATGGTTGACCTAGACGGTGCAAAAGATGCAAAGCCGATAAACCGTGACCTGTTTGTAGAGCTTGCAAAAACCACTAGCCTAAAGATTGAGCTTGGCGGTGGTATACGTGATATGCAGACAATTGGCTACTATATAGAGAATGGAATAGATAGAATAATACTGGGCTCTGTGGCTGTGAAAAACCCTGCGCTAGTAAAAGAAGCTGTGGCACAATATGGCGAGCGTATAGTGGTGGGTATAGATGCCATGAATGGCAAAGTAGCAACAGAGGGCTGGCTGGACACATCGGAGGTGGACTACATAGAGCTTGCAAAAGCTATGGAGAGTGTTGGCGTTAGGCATATTGTTTTCACAGATATATCAAGAGATGGCACGCTGGCAGGCCCAAACCTAGAGCAGATGAGTGCTATAAATAGCGCTGTTAGCTGTAATATTGTGGCTAGTGGCGGTATACACAATATTGGTGATATCAGTGACTTGAAAGCCATAGATGTGTGGGGTGCTATTTGTGGTAAATCCTTGTACAAAGGTACGCTGGACCTTGCAGAGGCGCTAAAAGTAGCGAAAGGATAAAGATATGCTGACTAAAAGAATAATACCGTGTCTTGATGTGCGTGATGGCAAAGTGGTAAAGGGTATAAACTTTGTAGGTATAAAAGAAGTGGGCGACCCTGTAGAGTGTGCAAAAGAGTATAATAGTCAGGGTGCAGACGAGATTGTTTTCCTAGATATAACCGCAACGCATGAGGGTAGGGGGACAATGCTAGATGTAGTAAGACGTACAGCAAAGGAAGTTTTTATACCACTGACAGTTGGTGGTGGCATAAATTCTATAGAAGATTTCAAAAACACGCTAAGGGCAGGTGCGGATAAAGTTTCTGTAAACTCTGCTGCTGTGCGTAACCCACAGCTAATACGTGAGGCGGCAGATATTTTTGGTAGCCAGTGTGTGGTTGTGGCTATAGATGCTAAGCGTATTGATGATAGTTTCCATGTTGTGGTAAATGGTGGTAGGATTGATACAGGGCTGGACGCTATAGAGTGGGCAAAAGAAGCTGCAGAGCTGGGTGCTGGGGAAATACTGCTGACATCTATGGACACAGATGGCAAGAAAACAGGGTTTGACCATGAGCTGCTGAATGCAGTTTGTGATGTTGTAGACATACCTGTAATAGCAAGTGGTGGCTGTGGCACTCTGGGGCATTTTGGCGATGTATTCACAGAAACACAGGCAGATGCAGCGCTCGCGGCATCGCTATTCCATTACAAAGAGCTAACAGTTGCAGAAGTAAAAGCATATCTGACAGAGAACGATATCCCAACACGAAATAGCAAATAAAAATAATTGTACAATATAGGAGCATGATATGAAGATAATAGATGATATAGAGAAATACTTTGAAAAATCTGAATTGATACCCGCCATTGTTTTTGAAGAAGATAAAAAACAAGTGTTGATGCTTGCGTATATGAATAAAGAAAGCTTGCAAAAGACAGCAGAAACTGGCTATACATGGTTCTACAGTCGCTCTAGGAAAGAGCTGTGGAACAAAGGTGCAACCAGTGGTCATGTGCAAAAGGTTGTTTCTATATGTGCTGACTGTGACAATGACACATTGCTTATTACGGTTAAGCAAACAGGTGTTGCTTGCCATACAGGAAAGTTCTCTTGCTTTTTTAATGAGATATTATAATAAAGATTGCATCGACTAAATGTCGGTGCTTTTTTATGCAACAAATATAAAAATTAACGATAAACGTTAAAAATAGATTGACAAACGTATAATGGATTGCTATAATTAACTTGTAATAAGCTCGTAGTATTGGTGATGGGAATTAAACCCAAGTGGATAGGAGGATGAAAATGCTTAGTTCAGTAAAAAATTGGTCGCAGAGAGTAAACGTGTTTATGAAGATAGTGTTTGTGCTTTATGGTATTTTGCTAATACTAGCTATAGTATCAATCATTAGCACAGCTGTAGCACCTGTAGCAACATTTGCAGAGTATGACGAAATGCACGACTACCTAAGAGTATGGGTGGGTGATAGAGGGAATGACGCTATAAATATGGCTCATATAGACGACCTAGCAGCTAGGAAAACAGCGGTGCTGATATGGTCGGTGGTGGTGCTGGTGGTGGTGAGTAGCATTTCGCTATACCTAGTGCCAGTAAATAATATTGTTCGCGAAACAGTATGTGGCAATGTGTTCGTTGGAAAAGTAAGTAGAAACCTAAAGTTTATATTTATAGTTTCTATTATAATGTCTTTGATAATGCATAATCTATACCAGTTTGCGGGTGTTTTTTATCAGCTTATCCTGCCAGACTACTTTTATGGTAGCTATGTGCCACAGGGCTTTAGTGTAGATTTAGGTGTTGCTATAGATATAGTGGTTTATACGGGGCTGTACACAGCATTTAAGTATGGCGAGGAATTGCAAACACAGGCAGACGAAACATTGTGAGGTGGATATGGCGATTATATTAAGACTGGATAGAGTAATGGCGGATAGGAAAATATCGCTTAACCAACTATCGCAAATGGTGGGTATAGCAAATGTTAACTTGTCCAAGCTAAAGACAGGCAAAGTGAGTGCTATTAGATTTTCAACTTTGGAGGCTATATGCAAAGCTCTGAATTGCCAACCTGGTGACATATTGGAGTATGCAGAAGACTAAATGTGAACAAATGTGAATAAAAAGTGTATACTTTTTGTACAATTTATCAAGTTGAAGTGCTGAATTTAGGGCAAAATAAACCAACTTATTGTAGAGGAGTACCTTTTTCATTGACATACAAAAAGTCGAATGTTATAATTATGTAAATTAAACGAGAATTTTCTTGTTTAATGTAAAAAATAGGTGTATTTTTGTAAAATTATCTGTTTTTTATAAAAAACTAAGGACAATAGGTGATTTGAGATGAAACTAAAAAAAGTACTTGCTGCACTACTGGCAGCTACAATGGCTGTTGCTATGGTAGCTTGTGACACAGCTGCTACTTCTAGCAGTAGCACTAGCACAGCAACAAGCAGCACAGCATCTAGCGAAGATACAAGTGGTGATGCAACAGAAGATGTTCAAGAGCTAAACATGGTATTTACTGACCTAGCAACACTTGACACAAACGATGCTCGTAATGCTAATGAGTTCCAAGTTATGAGCCATATCAATGAGGGTCTTTTCCGTACTTTTACAGACGAGAACGGCAATGATGTTGTTACAAATGCAGGCGCAGAGAGCTACACAGTATCTGATGATGGTCTTGTATACACATACACAATTAGAGACCACATGTGGAGTGACGGCACACCTGTTACAGCACAACAATATGTAGATTCTTTTATAAGACTACTAACTCCAGAGAATGCTTTCTCTTATTCTTTCCTTGCATATGATATCCTAAATGCAGCAGAGTTCTATGCTGGTGAGGCTACAGCTGCTGATGTAGGTGTAAAAGCTATCGACGATAAAACACTTGAGATTACACTACACACAGCTATTCCTTTCTTCAACAAAAAACTAAGTAACGTATGTTTCTTCCCAATCAGACTTGATATAATCGAAGGCGCTGGCGAGACATATGCTACAGATTTTGAAAAACACGTATTTAACGGACCTTTCATCATCGAGTCTAGAATTCTAGAAAACGAGATGATTCTTGTTAAAAACCCAACATACTGGGATGCTGAAAACGTAATCCTAGAAAAAGTAACTCTAAAAGAAATTGCAGAGGCTTCTACACAGTCTCTATTACTACAATCTCAAGAGCTTGATTTTGTAACTGCAGATACAGAGTACATCAGCAAATGGTCTGAGATGGATTCTCTAGTACAAATTACAAAAACATCTCCAAGTGTTAACTACATGTGCTTCAACCAGCACACAGGTGGCCCTACAGGTCTTATGAACAATGAGAAAGTAAGACTTGCATTCTCCCTAGCTATCGACCGTGAGGAAATGAACGAGCTAATCTATGAGGGTATCAACACACCTGCATACAGCATCGTACCACATGGTATCATGGTTGGCGAGACTGAGTACCGCACACTAAACGAAGAGCCACTACTAGCTCTACTAGAAGAATACGACACACCAGAGAAACTACAAGCTCTACTAAAAGAGGGTATCACAGAGGCTGGTAAAGATGCTTCCGACCTATCCGCTTATGAGTTTACAATTATCTCCAGTGGTTCAACAGAGCAAACAAGAAATATCCAAGAGTACTTCAGACAAACATGGGAATCTGTACTTGGTGTTAAAATCAATGCAAACATCCTTTCTGATAGCAGCTTGTTCGTAGAAGAGCGTAACAACAACCGTTATGACCTAGTATTCATGGGCTGGAATGGTGACTACAACGATCCTCTAACATTCATGGAGCTGTGGAACACAGATAGTGGCTATGCTAGATTTATGGGTGGTTACAGCAACGAAGATTTTGATGCAATGTTCAACCAACTAGCAACAGAGAGCGATGAGCAAGTTCGTGCAGACCTATATGTAGCACTAGAAAACAACCTAATTGCTGAGCAAGCAGGTACTGCTCCAATATACTTTAAAACATCTGAGTTCTTTGTACAAGACTATGTGAAAAACCTAAGCACACCATTGTTCGGTACAGAATTTGAGTTTAGTAGAGCTTATATTTCCGGTAAATAATAAGCGATGCTTGTGTAATAAGAGAGGAAAGCTTCTGTAAGGAGGCTTTCCCTCTTTTCGTATAACTGTATATGGGGAACTATGGATTCAGTTTGCAGGTGTTTGTTTGAAATCAGACCTTAAGCTTATAATAATCAAATGAATATTTATCTACAGCAAGCTTTTATCGATACGCTAATTAAGTTGCCTTATGTGCAATAATACTCTTAACCATTCCTTTGCTTCACGATGGTTAAGACAGCAATTTTCACTATATTTTGTGCCGACGTGGAGCGGAGGGGAGTATTAATATGATAAAATACTTTATAAGGCGACTCTTGGTAATGTTGCTAACATTATACATTATTGCAACCGCCACATTTTTCCTACTAGCGGCAGTGCCGGGTGATGCACTATCTGCTAGGACAGAAACAATGCCGGAGCAAATAAAAGTAAATCTATACAAAAAATATGGTCTTGATAAGCCCCTGATGGAAAGATACTTCATAACTTTTAGTAGTATGCTACAGGGCGATTTTGGTGAGTCAATCATCTTTGAGGGACAAACAGTTTCATCTATTATAACTACAAAAGGGCCTGTATCTGCAAGGCTGGGTATACAGCAAATGCTAGTAGGCGTGCTTTCTGGTCTAGCGCTTGGCGTGTTTGCAGCTATGAAAAAAGGTTCGTGGATAGACTATGCGATAGTAACGCTATCCATCTTGCTAATATCTATACCGCATCTGGTACTGGGACTATTACTACAGCAAATATTTGCAGGGACCCTAAACTGGTTCCCTGTTATTGGTTGGCCAAAAGGTGACGACCTGTGGTTTGGTGGCTGGGAATACACTGTGCTACCTACACTAACAGGTTGCTTTACATATATTGCTTCTTATGCTAGGCTGCTTAAAACATCTATGCTAGATGTACTTAACCAAGAATACGTATTAACAGCAGAGTCTAAGGGTCTATCTAGATGGCAAGTAGTTAGAAAACATGTTATCAGGAACTCGTTTATTCCTGTTATCACAAACCTGCCTATGAGTATCGCTATGTGTATTACGGGTTCTTTCTTCATAGAGAAAATTTTTGCAATACCTGGTATAGGCCTGTACTTTATAGAAGCTATCAATGGTCGTGATGTTACCATTGTTTTGGGTCAAACAGTAATAATCTCTGCTATATATATCGCAGTTGTATTCATTACTGATATTCTATACACAGTTATCGACCCAAGAATTCGTCTAAGTGGCGGAAAGAAATAGGAGGCAGAGAGATGGCACAATTAAATGAAAAAAGCTTTCAAAGAGTTCCGTCGGACCGATTTGATAGCGACTTAATCAGCAGACCTACTATATCGTATTGGCAAGATACATGGAGAAGACTAAAGAAAAACCCTATAGCTATTTTTGGTCTGGTTCTTCTTGTTGTTTGTATAGCTATGGCTATTTTTGCACCAATACTGCGTGGTATGGACTATATTTCTATTAATGCAAAACTAAAAAATCTAGAACCAAACAGCGAGTTTTGGTTTGGTACGGACTCCCTAGGTAGGGATATGTTCTCACGTATATGGGTGGGTGCTAGAGTATCTATTATTGTTGCACTTGTCTGTACTGCTATACAAGTTGTTGTGGGCTGTACTGTTGGTGGTATAATGGCATACTTTGGTGGCTGGATAGATGACCTACTTATGCGTATTATCGAGATTATTACATCAATACCATCACTACTTATAACACTGCTTATAATGATGGTACTGGATAAAAGCCTTGTAGCGCTTGTTTTTGCTATGAGTGTTACCTCTTGGTGCTTTACAGCACGCCAAATGCGTGGACAGATTATGCAGCTGCGTGAGTCTGAGTATGTTATGGCGGCAGAAACACTGGGTGCAAGCCCAGCTAGGATTATTATGCAACACTTTATTCCAAATACAGTAAGCGTACTTATCCTTAACATAGCATCAAGTATCCCACGTTATATCTTTAGCGAAGCATCACTAAGTTTCTTGGGCATGGGTCTAGAAGCACCTAGCATCAGTCTTGGTGTTCTTATATCCGAGGGTAAAGTAGACTTGTACCCGTACCAGCTATTCTTCCCAGCACTTGTACTGTGTATCATTGTTTTGGGCTTTAATCTCTTTGGCGATGGTCTAAGAGATGCACTAGACCCAAGACTACGTCAATAGGGGGCAATTATGAGTAAAATACTAGAAGTTAAAAATTTGAGAGTGTCCTATAACACATATGCGGGGGAGATACAGTCTGTACGCGGTGTGTCTTTTGACGTGAATGAGGGTGAGGCACTAGCGATTGTTGGTGAGTCCGGCTGTGGTAAATCTGTTACAGCAAAAGCTATTATGAGCCTTATAAAAACTCCACCAGGTGTTATAAAAGAGGGCAGCGAGATAATATATAACGGCAGAGATACGCTGAAATTCACCAAAAAAGAGCTTAGTCAATACCGTGGTGGTGAGGCAGCTATTATATTCCAAGATGCCCTAGCATCGCTAAACCCTACCATGCGTGTCGGCGACCAAATAGTAGAGAATATACTAGCTCACCGTAAAATCAGCAAAAAAGAAGCCTATGAAGAAGCTGTAGAAATGTTGCGTAAGGTTGAGATACCAAACCCAGAGCAACGTGTTAAGCAGTACCCACATGAGTTCTCTGGTGGTATGCGCCAGCGTGCTATGATTGCTATAGCGTTTGCGTGTAACCCCAAACTGCTGATAGCGGACGAGCCAACTACAGCGCTTGATGTTACTATTCAGGCGCAGATTATGAAACTGATAAAAGCACTGCAAAAAGATATCGGTACTTCTGTAATCCTTATCACACATGACCTGGGCGTTGTTGCAAATGTTGCACAGCGTATAGTGGTTATGTACTCTGGTATGGTTATGGAAACTGGTACTTGTGATGATATTTTCTACACACCAAAACACCCATACACTTGCGCACTGCTGAATGCTATGCCAAGGCTTGACCTTGAGAATAAGCAGGAGCTTTTCTCTATAGAGGGAACACCGCCAGACCTTTTTGCACCACCAAAAGGATGTCCATTCTCTACAAGATGTAGTTATTGTATGGAAATCTGTTGCGAAGAAATGCCTGAGTATACTGACTTTGGCAATGGACACAAATCTGCTTGTTGGCTAAACCACCCAATGGCGACTTCCTGTAGCAGACCAAAAGAGATGGAGGTTGTGGAATGAGCAAGAAACTAATAGAAGTAAAAAATCTGAAAAAATATTTCCAAGTAAGTGGCAAGAGAACACTGAAAGCTGTTGATGATGTTTCGTTTTTTATACGTGAGGGTGAGACACTAGGACTTGTTGGTGAGTCTGGTTGTGGTAAAACAACTTGTGGTAGAACCTGTATAGGTCTTTACAAAAAGACTGATGGAACAGTGCTTTACAACGGCAAAGATGTTCACAATCTTGATAAATCAGAGATTAAGAGCTTCAAAAAAGATGTACAGATGATTTTCCAAGACCCATATGCATCACTAAACCCAAGAATGACAGTTGCAGATATTATCTGTGAGGGTATAGATATACATGGACTGGCAAAGAGCAAGGAAGAAAGAACAGAGCTTGTTTATAAATACCTATCACTGGTAGGACTTAATAAAGAGCATGCAAGCCGTTTTGTGCATGAGTTCTCCGGTGGACAACGCCAGAGAATTGGTATTGCACGTGTGCTAGCTGTAGAGCCAAAGTTTATAGTGCTTGATGAGCCTGTATCTGCGCTAGATGTTTCTATACAAGCACAGATAGTAAACTTGCTAATAAAGCTACAAAAAGAGATGAAACTAACATATCTTTTTGTTGCGCATGACCTATCCATGGTTAAGCATATATCTGACAGGGTAGCTGTAATGTATCTGGGCTCAATGGTGGAGATAACAACATCTGATAAGCTATATAGCTCACCTATGCACCCATATACAAAAGCTCTGCTTGCTGCTATCCCCATCCCAGACCCTAAGATAGAAAGACAGCGTGAGCAAGACACAGAGGGCCTAAAAGGCGATGTACCAAGCCCAATAGACCCACCACCGGGCTGTAGGTTTGCAGGTAGATGTGAAAATGCTATGGATATCTGTAGGCAAGAAACACCTAAACTTATAGATAGGGGCAGTGACCACTTTGTTGCCTGCCACTTGTATAAATAATTAAGGAACTCGATGATGAAAAAATGTAAAGATATAATGCATGATATTTTCCTAACCATTGGTGGCTCTGGGATTATAGCACTAGCAATTAGCGTAATTCTTGTTATAATAGCTTTTATTTCATACCAAGGTAATCTGCTTGCAGTGATAAATTTTACAAGGTCCGGCCTGCTTATTATTGGCTCGCTAGGTATGTTTGTAGGTGCACTACTGCTACTTATGAAAAAAGAAACTGTTAGCAAACTGGGCAAAGAGAGCTGGAAAAAACACTTCTATGCTATAAATTATTTTGGTGTTGTAATGATATTTTCTTGTGTTGTGATTGCATTTGCATCAATTGTAGATTTCTTGCTTTTTATATAAGCATTGACAGAATGGAGCATTATCATGTTGAGCGAAATACTAATAGAAAAATATATTGCTGTGCTAAAGAGTGAGCTTGTGCCTGCTCTTGGTTGCACAGAGCCTATTGCCATTGCGTATTCTGCGGCTAGAGCTACAAAACTTTTGGGAAAAACACCGCAGAGGGTAGAAGTACACTGTAGTGGCAATATAATAAAAAATGCAAAGAGCGTAGTTGTGCCAAACACTGGTGGACTAAAAGGCATAGAGACCTCTGCTATCATAGGCGCTATTGCTGGCGATAGTGACAAAAAGCTAGAAGTACTTACTGATGTTAGCGATGCAGATGTGGAGCGATGCAAAGAGCTTATAGCTACTGCTGATTACTGCAAAGTGAAACTACTACAGGGCTGTAGCAATTTGCATATTATGACATACTGCTACCACGGCGATGAATATGCTATGGTAGAGATTGTTGATAAACACATAAACATAGTAAACGAAGAGCTGAATGGCGAGGTTGTATTTAATATAGAAAGCCAGTCTGTGACAAAGTCCGATGACCGCTCGTTTATTTCTATAGAAAATATACTTACTTTTGCAAAAGAGGTTGAGCTTGACAAAGTGCGGAAAATGCTTGATAACCAAATCGAGTGTAACGTAAATATTGCAGAAGAAGGCTTGAGAAATGACTATGGCGCAAAAATAGGTAAAACTCTGCTAGAAGTATATGGCAATGATGTGAAAACACGTGCGAAGGCATATGCTGCCGCTGGCTCTGACGCTAGGATGAGTGGCTGTGTGCTACCTGTTGTTATAAACTCTGGCAGTGGTAACCAAGGCATGACGGTTTCTCTACCTGTTATAGTATATGCGCAGGAGCTAGGCGTAACAAAGGATGTGCTGTACAGGGCGCTTATTATAAGCAATCTGGTTGCTATACACCAAAAAACAGGTATTGGCAGGCTGTCTGCATACTGTGGTGCTGTTAGTGCTGCTTGTGGTGCTGCCGCTGCTATTACATATCTGCATGGTGGCGACTATGCTGCTGTTACTAGGACGATAACAAACACCTTGGCAAATGTTTCTGGCATAGTTTGTGATGGCGCAAAGCCCTCTTGTGCGGCAAAGATTGCATCTTCTGTAGATGCTGGAATAATGGGACACTATATGTCCGCACAGAACAACTCGTTTATGTCTGGTGATGGTCTGGTAAAAGGCGATGTAGAAAATACTATTGCTTCTATCACACGTATGGGCAGAGATGGTATGAAAATAACAGACATAGAAATACTGAATATTATGATTGACGAGAAGTAAGAGAAGTACTTATATGCACATCTGCAAAGGCAAGTGCATGAGAATAAAAGCTCTATGATAGCAATTCTTTTTTAATAGGATTTGTTGTTGTAGGGCTTTTTGTTGCTTGCTATAGATTTTTACTATGTATATGTGCCACTTGGCACATTCAGATTATTAGTGTTATACAGTATAATGAAAGAAATAGCGTTTAATACCACTTTTAGGAGGACGAGAAGTATGAATTTTGAAAAATTCAAGGCAAAGCTGAGGTATAAGTTTGATAACTTGATGTCGAAAGGAGCAGTTGCGTTAGTTGCTATGCTGTTCTTGGCAACTGCGGCTGTGATTGTGCTTGCAGCTCTTGTTGCACTGGCGTTTGGCAATGGCACTTTTAATGAGGCTGTGTGGGCAGGTATCATGCA
The DNA here is from genome assembly GCA_964369345.1 of uncultured Oscillospiraceae bacterium. Classification (GTDB taxonomy): domain Bacteria; phylum Bacillota; class Clostridia; order Oscillospirales; family Ruminococcaceae; genus Angelakisella. The sequence goes on along the minus strand of CAYJFF010000001.1, from coordinate 15,254 downwards.
TACCATAGACGCAGGTACTATAACAGGTACGGACACAGGCAATGTGCCTTTCCTAATAATAATGAGCGTGGTGACACTGTGTGGCTTGTTTGTTACCAGCATACTTATCGGTATCATAACCACAGGGTTCGAGGAAAAGCTACATTCACTAAGAAAAGGCAATTCGCAGGTTATAGAGAAAAACCACACTATAATACTTGGTTTTAATGAGAATATTTTTACTATAATATCCGAGCTTATACTTGCCAATGAGAGCAGTAAAGACGAGTGCATAGTGGTGCTATCACCAGAGGCTAAAGAAACAGTGGAGGAAGCCATAGCAGGGCAGATAGCAGACTATAAGACAACACGTGTGATATGCCGTACAGGTGCTACAACAGATGTTAATATGCTTAATAAGTGCTCGCTTTCCACCTGTCGCTCTATAATTATAAATGAGAATGATGACTTTATAACTACAAAGGCTATACTTGCTATTAACAACTTTTTTGAGGAGAGTAGCATTACAGAGATGCCGTGTATTGTGGCATCTGTTAATGATAGCGCAAACTATAGCGCCGCTGATATAGCTGGCGAGGGCAATGTAGAGGTGCTACTGGCTAGTGACATAATATCACGAATTATAGCACAAACTTGCAGACAATCTGGCTTGTCCGAGGTAATGACAGAGCTTTTTGACTTTGGTGGTGATGAGCTGTATTTTGAGAAATTCCCACAGCTAGCAGGCAAGAAGTTCGCAGAAATACTGAATATGTTTGATAAGGCTATTGTTTTTGGATATAAGCGCAAAGACAAAATATACCTGAACCCAGATATGGGCACAGTGATAGAAGCTGACGACACTCTGCTACTGCTAATGGAGGACAATGGTGCGGTACAGCCTGTGGTAGAGAATGGCAAAAAAGGTAGTGCTATTAGCAAGAAAAAAGCATATGCCACAGCGGAGAATAAACAAGATAATATACTGGTGCTAGGTACCAATGCCATGCTAAAGCATATTTTGAGAGAGCTTGACGAGTACTCATCACATGGCTCTACAGTGACTATAGCAGACGAAAATGCTACAGAGTACCTGAGCACTGCACAGACCTATAAAAACATAGTGCTAACGGCACAAGACTGTGACACAAACGATAGGCAGGAGCTAGATGTGCTAGTTAATGAAAAAGTGGATAACATAGTACTGCTTAGCAAAGATGATGAGGATACAGAGCATTCTGATGCACAGATACTGCTAAAACTTATTCATTTGCGTGATATCTCCGAGAAAAAAGGCTATGAGTTCAACATTACAAGTGAGATGAAAAACCCATCTAACCAAAAGCTTGCAAAAGTTGCAAAAGTGAACGACTTTGTAATTGGTTCTTACATAGTTAATATGATAATGGCGCAAATATCAGAAAACCGTGACTTAGCAGAAGTTTTTTACGAGATAATGCAGCCAGAGGGGAACGAAATATACATACGCAGTATAGAGCGTTATGTAGATAATGTAGAAGAAATGGATTTCTACTCTGTATCTCAGCTAGTTAAGGACAGGGGAGAGATAGCGATAGGTTATAAAAAATCTACAAAGAACGGGCACGAGATTATAGTAAACCCAAACAAAGCAGATAAAATCGCATTTACTAATAAAGACTCGCTAATTGTACTAAGTAGATGATAGTTGCATAGAAAAACAGCCCAGACTTCGGCTAAGAAGTCTGGGCTGTTTGCTGTTGTTATTGTTTGGAGATTGCCTCGTTTATATAGCTGATTTCACGTGAAATATCACTAGCAACATTGTTGCTCTGTGATGCAGTTTCTGATGTTCTGTTTACTACGTTTATTATGTCGTTCATCTGTAGCAAGATATCTTCTACAGTTTTTACTTGGCTACTAATTATAACATTAATATCATTGATAGTTTGTGATGCAGTATTAGATGCATCTATTACTTCGTTCATATTCTTAGCAGCCTCTTTTATGAATTTTGCACCAGCCTGTACGCTGCTAATGGACTCATTAACAAGGAGTGTGCTTGCGTTTGCAGCAGCAGAGCTACGCGCTGCCAGTGTCTGTACTTCTTCTGCAACAACAGCAAAGCTCTTACCAGCAGAGCCAGCCCTTGCAGCCTCTATGGTAGCATTAAGTGCTAGTATATTTGTCTGGAAAGCGATATCCTCGATACCTTTGATGATATCAATTATCTTCCTACTAGATTCTTCCATAGCACCAATAGTTTCTACAGCAGATGCCATACTCTGGTTGCTAGCTTCCAAAACTTGTGCTGTGCGTGCAACTATATCACAGGAATCAACAGCCATTTGCTGTGTAGATTTTATTTCTTCTGCCATCTCGTTGCTCTTTTGTGTAAGGTTTGCTATGATGATATTTTGGTTCTCGGCAGATGCATTTAGCGTGCTAGATATATCAAGCATTTGGGAAGATGTGTCTTTTAGGTTGTTGGAACGCATTTTTATAGTATCAAAAATATTCTGTATATACTCTGCACTCTCTCTTTGTTCTTTCATTTTTACTTCCAACTGCTCTAGCAATTTTTGGGTTTTCTGCTCTTTTTCTATAGATGCATCAAGGAACTGAACACCCCAGTTCAGGAGGAAGTACAGGAACAGTATGCAGAAATTGACACCGAGAACACCACGTGTGATGAAAGATGTGGAAAGACCTGTATAGAACATATCTTTAAACACAAATGTAATTGCGATAATAATATCTATGATGACCCACTGTATAATGAGTATCTTTTTATTATAATACATACAGTTCATGGCTATAACAGAAATAATAAGTGGGAAACCACCAGCGAATTCTGAGCCAATAAGACCGAAGGCTGTTATAATAAAAAACTGGAAAAATGTGATGATATAAGTAGTTGTAGTGCTACTAAAGTTGCGGATAGAAAACTGTATAGTGCTAATGATGATACCAACGGACAAGACAATTCCTAGCGCCAGTAAAAAATCACGGCTAAGCATATACACAATGGTATAAAATAACCCTCCGACAATTAGTATTATTTGGTTTACAAAAAGCAGTTTAGATTGTTTAATCATAGTATTTTCATTTTGCATAAAAAAATCCTTTCTATTCAATAAATAACCATAGAGTACCATGTATAATATCGACATGAATTCGTGCAAAATAAGAGCCAATATGACATACTTTTAACAAAATTTCTTGACTTTGAGTAAAGTACTATATTATCGGCTCTTATTTATTATAAAGCTATATTATTCGCCACGCTCACGAACTATAATGCGTATAGGAGTACCGCTAAGCCCAAAATGAGCACGTATCTGGTTCTCTAAATAACGCTGATATGAGAAGTGGAAAAGCTCGTGGTTATTACAGAAAAATACAAAGGTAGGTGGCTTTGTAGATGCCTGTGTACAGTAGTAAATTTTTAGTCGCTTACCTTTATCAGAAGGTGGCTGAACCCTAGCAGTAGCATACGCTAGCATATCGTTTAGCTTACCAGTAGATATACGCAGAGCGTTCTGGTCATTTACATGTACTATCATCTCGTATAGTTTGTTTATACGCAAACCAGTAGCAGCAGATATAAACAAGAACGGTGCATAAGACATAAAAGAGAAGTCATCAGCAAGACGTTTTGTATATTCCTGCATTGTCTTGTCGTCTTTTTCTATAGCGTCCCACTTGTTTACAGCAATGATACAAGCCTTGCCCTGCTCATGCGCATAGCCTGCAATCTTGCTATCCTGCTCTGTAAAGCCTACTACAGCATCTATCATGATAACAGCAACATCACACCTATCTACTGCCATATATGCACGCAAAACGCTGTAGCGCTCTATAGCGTCCTCTACACGTGCTTTACGGCGTATACCTGCTGTGTCGATGAAAATAAATTTACCATGCTCGTTTTGTATCTCGGTATCCGTGCTATCACGTGTTGTGCCAGCAATGTCGGATACAATCACGCGCTCTTTGCCAGAGATTTTGTTTACAAGGCTGCTCTTGCCAACATTTGGCTTACCGATGATAGCTACTTTAACAACATCGTCTGGGTAGTCCACAACCTTGGAAAAATCAATATGCTCAAAGCAGACGTCGAGAAGGTCGCCTGTACCGTGTCCGTGGACAGAAGATACAGGTACGGGGTCCCCAAGACCAAGATTATAAAATTCATAGAAATCAGGTGGGATATCACCAATTCTGTCACATTTATTAACGCATAGTACAATCGGCTTGCCACTTTTTAGTAGCATAGTAGCAATGTCTGCATCGTTTGCAGTAATACCGCTACGCAAGTCCACCACCATAATGATAACATCGGCAGTTTCTATAGCTATTTGTGCTTGTGTGCGCATTTGGGATAGTATAATATCACCTGTTTTGGGCTCGATACCGCCGGTATCTACCAGCATAAAGTCTTGCCCGCGCCAGTTACACGCAGAGTATATGCGGTCGCGAGTAACACCAGGGGTATCTTCCACTATGGACAGTCGCTGTCCTATAAGTTTGTTAAAAAGGGTGGATTTGCCAACATTTGGGCGACCCACCACCGCAATAAGTGGTTTTGACACTGCTTTTTCCTCCATAACTAAGAAATAACCCGTAAGGTAGCTTTACAACTACGTTACGGGTTTTTAGATAACTTGAATTGTAATTGCCCGATTGTACTGACTGTTTGTCAGAACACAAATGCCGATAAGTGCAATTATTTATTGCCTTTATCAAAACGTTTGTTAAATCTGTCAACGCGTCCGCCTGTATCGATAAGTTTTTGCTTACCTGTATAGAAAGGATGGCATTTGGAACAGATTTCCACACGAATGTCGCCCTTTGTAGAACATGTTTCAATGTGATTGCCACAAGCACAACGAATGCTTGTCTCTTTGTAATCTGGATGTATTCCGTCTCTCATTTTTTTCACCTCGTTTCACATAGTAGAAATGACACAAACTATAATAACATACAATTGTTATAAATGCAAGCTTTTTTACAAATAAAATAAAAAATAATACAATCTCATCAAAATATATGTTTTTGTGGTGTAATGGCGCTAGAAAACTATGTATTACTGTGCTAGTTTTTCTAGTTGCGCTAGTAGTTCTGCCTTTGTTGGTGGGTTGCCAGTGCTAACATAGCATAGTGTAGTAGCATTTGCAAATACCATACGCTGGCGTGGGTCTAGGTCTGTTAGAGAAGCCACCATGTATCCACCATTGAAAGTATCGCCTGCACCAGTAGTTTTTACAGGTTTGTCGCAGTAATTCTGGTTAGATACAGCGGCGCCGTGGTTTGCTGTTGCAACAACTGCATAGTGAGATGTATGAACGATTAGCTCATCTATATCGATAATGTCACGCATAGCTTTTACAGACTCGAAAACAGCTGTAGAGGAAGCTTTGTTGTTTACGTCCTCTGGATATGCAACACCTAGCTGTTTTGCAAGAATAGCGCCCTCGTGCTCATTAAGGCTAAGTGTTTGTGGCAGGCGCTTGTTCTCTTTTGCAAGAGTTTTTAGTGCATCAGCAAGTGCATCTGCTGTACGTTTATTTAGGTTAGCAAAATCGTGGAAAACACGCTTTGTTTTGCCATTTGCAAGGCATATATCAACAATACCACCAAGTATAGCGTCAAAATCATACATATTTGACCAGTAACCCACACCAACAATATCGACATTTAGCAGGCTTGTTAGTTTTTCCATACCTAGTTTTTCTATTATTCCAGCCCAGCTCAGGTTGATAAGGTGGTCTAGGTTTGGCATCATTATCTTGCCATCTAGGAACTCAAGCACGTGTAGATAAACAGGCTTGTCCAGAGAAACAAGAGTTGCAAGGCCATTATATTCATCAAAGATGGAGTCACGTGGCTCATCACCGAACATACCAAGCAATGTTGTGTCTTGGCCTAGTTTTGCAACAGCCCTACCTGTGTTACAAACAAAACCACCACAAACACGACGTTTTAGCAATCTTTCCTTAGCCATACCACCTGTGCCACGCTCTGTGATAGCATTGCCCAGTGTTATCATGTTGTCCATTTTTTTATAGTCGCCAGGACCAACACGGCTGTCTATAAGCTCCCAAACTTCGTCTATCATACCGTCAATACCTAGTAATGCTGTACCTGTTTGGTTCTCGATTGCTGATTTAATTGCTTGAATATCTACTCTATCCATTGTGACCCTCCAAAATAAATTAATAAGCGAATAACGAACTGTAAATTCACTTCAACTTAACTATTATATCAAAAATACAGCTTTTCGTCAATGATATTTTATGTGAATTTACATAAGAAAGAGATATAAACACAACGCACAAAACTACATCTGCAATTTTGTGCGTTGTGCTTATTTTTATTTTAATAGATGTGCATAAGCTGTGTTTTTCTCGAACCATTTAACAGCATATGAGCAAAGAGGTACTACCTTGATATTATTACCCTGTGCATACTCACAAACTGCTTTCATAAGCTCGCCAGCCACACCTTGCCCACGCAGAGAGTCATCAACAAATGTATGCGTGATAGTAACCTCGCCAGCTTTATCACTGGGGAAATCCACCTCAGCAATGATTTTGCCATCATCGTCCTTGCGATAAATCTTATTAGCCTCAGTTATAAAATCCATAAGCCTATCTTCCTTTAATTAAAAATCAAATTGTTTATGCCTGCTACCCTCTGGTATATCTGCAGCCATGCCCAGTCTCTCTAGTAGCTCATGAGCAGCGTTGTAGCCCATTTTTTTCTCGCGGTTATTCATAGCAGCAACTTCTATTATTACAGCAAGGTTCCTACCAGGTTTTACAGGTATGGTTAGTGATGGTACTTCTATACCTAGTATATCTGTGTACTCGTCCTCTACGCCCATACGCTCATATACTTTGCTCTGGTCCCATGGCTCCATATTAATAAGCATGTTTATATCTTTGGATATATTAACAGAGCCTATACCGTAGATTTTGCGAACATTTATAATGCCGATACCACGTAGCTCCAAGAAGTGACGGATATTCTCAGGAGAGGAGCCCATTAGTGTATTTGTGTTAATTCTGCGTATCTCAACAGCGTCATCTGCTATCAGTCTATGGCCACGCTTAACAAGCTCTACAGCTGTTTCACTCTTACCAACACCACTATCGCCCATTAGTAGAACACCCTCACCATATACTTCTACCAAAACACCGTGGCGTGTAACACGTGGTGCAAGCTCTACATTTAGCAGTGATACAAGAGAAGCTGTGAAGTCGGAGCTATGCAAAGGTGTAGTCATCAGTGGAACTTCGTACTTTTCTGCATATTTCAGCATGCTTTTGCATGGCTCGCAGCCCTGAGAAACAATAACTGCTACAGGTTGTTTAGAGAAAAAAGCTTCTACAGCGTGGTCAGCATCTGCTTCGCTGCGCTGGGCTAGGTAGGATGTCTCCGTCATACCTATTTGCTGTATTCTATCAGTGTCAAAATAATCAAAAAAGCCTGCCAGTTGCAGTCCTGGGCGGTTTGTATTTACGCTAGATATTAGTATTTCGTTTGCTGGTTTTGGCATATATACAACCGAGAGATTAAGTGTTTCTATGATTTTTTGCAGTGGAACAGTAAATTTAATAGCCATTTGTAGTTACTCCTTTTATATGAAAATTATTATGCCTACCATAAAAATAATGCTAAGCATGATGGTTAATGAACCGACAATACCAACAGAGGAGGACTTGCAACCCAGTGCCTGTGCAAAGACAACAGATGCAGTGGATAGTGGTGCAAAAACAACTACCATCAGCCCCTTGCGCACCTCGTATGGCAGTGGCGAAAAGAATATAATGGTAGCCACAACCGCAGAGAAAATATATCTTAGTGCAATAACCCAAGATACAGAGAGTATCTCGGCTTTTGGTATATTAAAATCGAGCATAATACCAATCATCATCATAGCCAGAAAAGACGTGGCACTAGCACCTATATCAGTTATGGTAAAAACTGCATCTGGCAGGCGGATACCCACGAGCGAGATAATAAACATGGTAAAATATGCAATGAAAGCAGGCATGGAAAGTAGTTTTTTTATTATTGCTGGCACGGGGTTGCCTGTGTGCTTATTTACAATAGCATCTGTTATTGCGGCACTACTACCAAAAATCATAATAGAGTTACCAATATCAAACATCATAACACCTAGCAGTGCAGAGGATGTGAGAAAGCTAGAAACAAATGGTATGGTAAAAATGCCAACATTATACCCAGCGGTGGACATCATCATCAAAGCACGCTTATCCTTGCTACTCTTTAGCGATAATAATGTGCCTATGGATAGCCCTGCAACATTTACAACAACGCCAAGAACAATTGCTACTAGGTATGATACATCGTAAGTAAAACTTTTGAAACCAGAAATAGCAACACATGGTAGTGTTATCATTAATGCCATTTTTGCTATGATATCTTTGTGCTCGGGCTTGAAAAAACCACGTAGCTTGAGTATGTAAGCCAGCGCTATGAGTAAAATAAACCCAGCAGCTTTTGTTAAAACTTCGGTCACCTAAATGCTCCTATCTGCCGATGGCGTGAGAGGACACACATTACCGACACTAAACTTTTATTACATATAATAATAGCATAATTTGTAGTGCTTGTCTATAATTAATGCATAAAAGTGATATAATTAGTGCAATAAGTTGAGAATAAGTAGCTCTTTTAGTACAATTAAACAAAAAAACACTTGTTAGTAAATAATTATCTACTTATTTTTGTTATCTTTAGGTTTTTTTATATGGTATAATGTACATAAACGAATGGTTTTATCTGAAGTATTTGTGAATTTTTTATTGGGGGTGGGATTTTGAAACTTATTATAAAGTTTTCAAAACCGTATTTTTGGATTATTTTCTTTGGTTCGTTCTTCAAGGGCCTGTCCGCTGCTATTGATATAGCACTACCTTTATTGCTGGCAGATATCATAAGGGTAGGTACAACAACAGGTGACCTAAACCTTGTAATACAGCGTGGGGTGTGGATGATGGCACTGGCTTTTGTGTGCTTTTTATCTACTGCTACAGCACACTACTGCTCTGGTCGTGCACAAGAGAGTGTGGGGCTAGATATGAGAAAAGCTGTATATGCACATAAACTAACTTTATCTATACGAGATTTGAAAGATTATACATATTCAGGGCTTACTACACGCATTATTTATGATATAGACAATGTATCCAAATTTGTATCTTTTTTTATGCGACTAATTTGCAGAAACGTAGTAATAGCTGTGGGTGGTTTATATATGGCGATTGTTATAGATGAATACATTGCTACACTACTTATCATCACTATGGTTGTTATGATAGTGTTAAGCGCATATATATTTAAGATTAGTGGTAAGTGGTACCGTAAAGTATCTGAGGGAATAGACACATCTTCTGGTATAATACGTGAGGCTATCACAGGCATAAAGACCATAAAAGCATTTGCAAACCAGAAAAAAGAAGAAAATGTTTTCTGGGAAAAAATATCAGATATAAGAACAGCACAGGTGCGTGGTGGTACAATAGCAGGTATTTTGCCATCAACTATAACGCTCATCACAAATGTGGCACTTGCAGGTGTTTTCTACATCAGCGGGCACAGGGTAGAGGGTGGCTTTGTAGATGTGCTAGACCTTACTGCTTTTGTGGTATATATCAATATGTTTGTGCTAGCAATGGTTGCACTATCACGCATAATGGTAAGGTTTGCAAAAGCAAACTCCAGCGCAAGGCGTGTTTCGGAACTACTAGATATCAGACCTAGCGAGAAAGTGATAAGAAAGCCAGCTGAACAAAAAGAGATAGCAGTAAGTGTAAAAAACCTAAGCTTTAGTTTTGAGGAGCAAAAAGTGCTGGATAATATCTCGTTTACACTAGAAAAAGGAAAGTCGCTGGGTGTTGTGGGCAAAACAGGCTCGGGCAAAACCACATTGGTAGAGATGCTAACAGGTATCTATGATGACTATGAGGGTGAAATAATCATAAATGGTAAGAATATAAGGCATACACCACAGAAAAAACTATCTAGCGAGATAGGTATAGCGCGTCAGAAGTTTGATATATTTACGGATACGCTAGAACAAAACATTATCCTTAACAAGACATTTAACGAGGAGATGTTTAACTACGCTATACAGACAGCGCAGATAAAAAACTTTGTTATGAAAAATGGAAAACAGCTAAATGTTAGGCAGAGCGGTACTAACCTTTCTGGTGGGCAAAGACAGCGTATAAACCTTGCTAGGCTTTTCTATAACAACCCAGAGATATTTGTGCTAGACGATGTTTCTTCTGCACTGGATACAAAAACAAACGAGAAACTAAACAATGCACTAGAACAAATACGTGGCGAGAAAACTATCATTTGTATCTCCAACAAAATAACATCAGTAGAGAACTGCGACTGCATTATAGTACTAGAAGAAGGCAGAATGACAGGTTTTGATACACACGAAAACTTGATGAAGAACAATGAGTGTTATAGAATGATGGCGACAACTCCAAGTAGCGAGGAGGACATGATAAATGAATAAAAAAGCTAAAAAAGGCTCACAAATGCATGACTTTGCTGCGATGATAAAACTAATGAAGCCATACTTAAAAGAGAACGCACTACAAATTACTGTGGTGATGATACTTGTTCTAGTGTCAAATGCACTGCTGCTGGCTATTCCCATATATACAGCAGATGCTATCGACAGCATGATGGGTGAGAGTGTGAACTTTACAGCACTGGAAAGCGCGGTTGTTTCCATGATTGTCTTTGCTGTGTTTGGTAGTATATGTTCGTTTGCTCGTGATTTTCTTATGGTGCGTGTGTCACAGCGTTTTGTGTTACACCTGCGCCGTGATGTATTCTCGCATATGTTAAAGATGAGACTGTGCGACATACAGGACTCGCGCCGTGGTGATATTATAAACCGTGTTTCGGTAGATATTGAGCAGGTGAGTACTGTAATATCCACAGACATAGTGGCTATAACAACAGGTATTATAAATGTACTTGGCTCACTATATATGATGCTGTATATCAGCCCTGTAATGGCTGCTGTGTATGTAATCATAATACCAGCACTGTTTTTTGTAGCGAAGTTTATTAGCAAGAGAACAAAGGCAGCATTTGCAAAAGCAAAAGAGGATTTGGGTGCGTTATCTGGCCATGTAGAGGAGATGTTTGCAGCAGATAAGACAATAAAAATGTTCGCGCTAGAAAACAAAAACTACAAAGATTTTAGCACACTTGCCCACAATTTCAAAAATGCGGCATTTAGGGCAGAGTTCATAGCTGGATTTATGGTTCCCTGTTGTAACTTTCTTAATCATTTTGGCTTTGTGATGATAGCAGTGATAGGCTGTATACTTGTTACAGCTGCAAAAATATCCGTGGGTGATGTATCGGGCTTTGTAATATACTCGAAGAAATTTACAGGTCCCATAATAGAGACTGCGAATATCTACAACACCTTGCAGTCTGCGCTGACTTCTTGCAACAGGATTTTATATATATTCGATGCAGAAACAGAGCCAGAAGTGCAAGCACCTGACTATAACATCAAAGGTGATTTTGAGTTTGAGAATGTGAAGTTTGGCTATGTGCCAGGGGTGAATGTGCTAAAAGGCATAAACCTGAAAATAAATGCAGGTGAAAAAGTAGCTATTGTAGGCTCTACAGGCTGTGGAAAAACAACACTGATAACATTGCTTATGCGCTTTTATGACGTAAATGAGGGTAGAATAACCATAGACGGACGTGATATAAAAGAGTATAATCTGGATAATTTGCGTAAGAATTTTGGCATGGTGCTACAGGAAAATTTCTTGTTTGATATGTCTGTAGCAAACAATATAGACTATGGTTTGGACTGCAAAGATATGGAGCAGATTATCTCTGCCACCAAAGAAGTAGGTATGCACAAGTTTGTCGAGAACTTGGAAGAAGGTTATGACACTATGCTCAGCTATGAAAACACTGCTATATCACAGGGGCAAACACAGTTGCTGGTAATAGCAAGGGCTATGTTACTAGCACCCAATGTGTATATTTTTGATGAAGCAACCTCCAACGTAGACGTAATAACAGAAAGAAAAATTAAGCGTATCACAAACAAGATTATGGAGGGGAAAACAGCGTTTATAATAGCGCACAGGCTATCCACCATAACCAGCTGTGACAAAATAATGGTTATGGACGCAGGCGAGCTGGTAGAGGTGGGCAACCACGAAGAATTAATGGCTCGAAAAGGGCTTTATTACAACATGATAAACGCAAGTTAATACAAAGATAAGTGAGCGATAAAAGCAACAAAGGCTACCAGATTTTACATCTAATAGCCTTTGTTGTTTTTTCTATAGTATGTGCAGTTCGGGGGAGAAGAGCACATATGAAATAGTATAGCCTATCTATTGGAGTTTTTTATTCTCTCCAGTAGTTCCCAGTCCAGTCTGCGGCAAAACTCTGTTAACAGGGTCACTGTGTCGGCAAAATCTTTTCTATGCACAACACCACGGTGGGAGTGTATAGCCCTTGCTGGTAGCGATATAGTCATTGTGAACACACCACTACGTAGTTTGTGGATAGCACCACTATCTGTACCTCCATTTAGGAAAAGGTCGTGTGTATATGTTAGGTTCAGCTCTTCGCATATTTCTTCCATGATATATACAAGCTGGCGGTTAGCGATAATTGAGCCGTCCATCATGCTAAGTGTGACACCGCTACCCAGTGGTGCACCTTTTGTGCAGTTTGGTATATCTGACGCTAGCGTTACATCAAGAGCAATAGCGATATCTGGGTCTACTGCATATCCGGCAGTCATAGCGCCACGTAGCCCCACTTCCTCCTGAACAGTGCCAACTGCATATACATCAGCACTGCATTTTTCGTCTTTTAGGTTGCGTACCACACATGTTGCGATAGCTGCCCCCATTCTGTCATCCCATGCTTTTCCCATTAGGTAGTTAGGGTTATTCATAACACGGAACTCGGACTTTGGTGTTACAGTATCGCCAACTCTGATGCCCAGATTTTTTATTTCATCTGCATCATTTACACCCATATCAACAAAGATATCTTCTACATCTATAACTTTTTCTCTTGCAGCGGCAGTCATACCATGTGGTGGTGGCGAGCTGATAAGACCTACATATTCTCGCTCGTCACGTGTAGTTATAGTGACCTCTTGTGATAGCAAGCAGTGTGGCCACATGCCACCTACTTTGGAAAGATAAATATATCCCTCGGGTGTTATCTTTTTTACAAGAAAGCCTACTTCATCAAGATGACCGAAAAAGGCAACCTTAGGCCCGTTTCCTGTACCTTTTTTACAGCCTATAATACTGCCTAGATTATCGTAGTCAATACTATCTACATATCCATCAAGGTATTTTGCCATTACACGGCTGGCAGCTTTTTCATTGCCACAAATACCATTAACCTCGGAAAATTCTTTTAGCATATCAAGGTCTATATCTCCATAAGGCTCTGTGGGTAGTTTGGGTTTTTCTTCTGTGTCTTTATTTTGATTGCTCATAAATTAGTTCTTCCTTTCTAGCGTCTGCTCGTCCGATACGTAGGTTTATATAATTTGCGCCTATAATCATAATAGCGCCTATATAAGAATATACAGATATAACTTGGTTAAAGACAAGCATTGATATTAGCAGAGTATACACGTTTTGTACATATGAATAAGGTGACAGGCGAGAAGCTTCGGCACGTCTGTATGCAAGGTTTAGGAACAACTGTCCAAAACATATACCAACACCCATTCCCAACATATACAATAGCTCTTGCAGAGTTGGCAGAGCAGCTCCACCTATTAGCTCGCCTATATAGAATGGTAGTGCAAATAGGGAGGAGAGCGCACAGTAGCTAAAAACTACGGCATAAGGGTGTGCGAAATCTTTTAGTTTGCGTACTACGCAGTATGCAGCACCACCAAAAAGTGCACCGAGGATAGCAAACAAACAAAAAGGGTCTGTAAGTAGCTCTGGTGACGGTCTAACGGTTATTACCACACCCAAAAAGCATATTACTACTACTATGAACTGGGATTTTTTTACTTTTTCTTTTAGCCACACCGCAGCTGTCAGCATTGTGAAGATAGCGGAGGTAGAGGTTAGAACGCTGAGCTCAAACAATGGTCGTGAGCTAAATGTAGTTGCTATTACAACAAACAGCGTAGAAACAAAGCCGAAAAAAGCTCTTACAAACATCAGTTTTGGGCGTTTGCCCAGTGGGTTTATCTTGTTTTTGCAGACTATTATACCAAAAACAAGCACACCTACCATGTTATGTATAAACATTTTTTCGAACACCCCAGCACTGTCCCCAAGACCATTGGAAAAAGCTTGATTAAGTGCAAAACCAAGGGACGATATTAGAATAAAAATAACACCGATTATGAAATTTCCATCACTATTTTTTGCCAGAGATCCAAATTTCTGTTTGACGTTCACTGATAAATTTCGCTCCATCCTTTGTAATATATGCCACGTCCTCCTGCCCAATACGTCCCCTGTCTAGGTACATATTCGCGTCGATTGTCAGAACGAGATTTTCCTCTAGTGGCTGTGAAGAAAGAGAGGCGCTGCCTGGGCGCAGTTTTGCCATACTAACACCACCATCGTGCGCAGCGCGGCCTACTTGGTGTCCGAAAGAGTACTTAAACTCTGGGTAGCCTTGCTCAATGAGTCCATCACGTGCGGCACGGTCTGGACGATATCCCTCAATGCCTGGCTTCATTAGTGCAACACCTGCGTCAATAGCCCTGTGTAGGTTTGCTAGATGTTGTTTGTATATATCGGGCACGTCTGTTTCACACTCTTTTAGTAGGTAGTATGTGCGCTGTATATCGGAGCAATAGTGCTCTACCTTCACACCAAAATCAAGGTTAATAAGGTCGCCTGGTTTTACGACTGTGTCGCCAGGGCCTGCGTGGCCTATTACGGGGTCAAAGCCAATAAATACACCGGGGTTCTGAGCTGCGTCCCACGCATTGCCAACACCATAAAAAGCTATACGCTCTTGGCAAAAAGCATGGATATCTTTCTGTGATACACCCTCTTTTATAAAATCGATAACTTCTCTTAGGATTTTTTCTGTAAGTTTTGTAGCATCAGTTATCCTGCGTAGTTCCTCCGTGGTTTTTCTGCCACGTAGCTTACCTATTATTTTCTCAGCAGATAATATATCCCCTGTATAACCAATTTTCTCGAACAACTCTAGTAGATATAAGTATAAACCATGTGTTAGTCCGTCTGCTG